>NZ_JACJSE010000015.1 GCF_014698045.1 Aulosira sp. FACHB-615 | reverse complement strand
TATAAACATAAAGGCGCGTGGGACGCACGCCCTTAAAGCTCAATTAATGTCCTCATAGAGGAGTCGTTGAGAAGCCCACACTCACCCGAAGGGGAGTGTGTGGAGTACGTCACTCCCCGACTCCCTTACGGCTGAACCCATTAGCGAGTCTTCTCCCAAAAGGAGACGCTTTCCCGCAGGGTAGGACGCAAAGTTATAAGAGGTTGAGGGAGTTATTGGGTAAGTCTTGGAATTTTTCATTGGATTTCTTGACTTTAGCAATCCAACCTTGATATAGATTCAAAATCTCTGCATAAGGAACAGTAGTTTCTGAGATTAAATAAAATAGCGGCTGGGCAAAATTTTTGGGGAATAATTTGTGGAGAATTTTGGCTGAAATGTCTCTAATCAGATACTCAATAAATAAACCCTGGGATAAAGGAAACGCGTTATTTCCCAGTTCTACTAAAGCATAACCATCGGGCTGACGGCGCACAGTAAATTGTGCGATCGCCTGTGGGATATTATCAGAATATTCATCTAAAAGCTGGTCAAATATCAATACATCTTCCAGAGCAGCATTGCAACCTTGACCAATGGATGGAGATACAGCGTGAGCCGCATCACCTATTAGCAATACACTATCACCATAATGGTAACTTTGACAGCGAACTGTTAACACTGTTGATGGTTGTTTATTACCAAAAGCTTCCGCCTCTGATGCTGGCATTAATTGACCAATGTCTGGAAAATTTGCTTGAAAAAAGTTTAATACTTCTTGCTGGGTGGCAAGATTAGCTACTTGATTTTGCTGACGAGGAAAGTGAATAATTCCACTCATAGTTTTGCCTAATTGATGGAGTAAGAACACAACTGTGCCATCTTTCAGCATCCAAGAATGGATTTTATCTGCGGCTAAATTAATCTTGGAGTTAGCATCAAGATTAGGTAAGAAAAACGATTTATAATCTGTGGGAATATATTTTTGTTCACAGGAAAAATTTGCGGTCAACTTCAAACTTTCTCTAACCGCCGAATAGGCTCCATCAGCACCAACTAAAAAATCATAATGAACAGTAAAAACTTCTTCCGATACTTCAGATTTATTGATAACTGTTAAAGTTTTAGTCGCAAAATCAACTTGCTGACATTGACAGTCAAAGTGAATATTTAAGCGATGATGATACTTATTAGTTAAGTCTTCTAAAATTGCGATCGCTAAATTTGTTCTATCAAGGGTGAATAAAGGATTTTGTCGCGGACTATATCTAGTTTTCCCATTCCTTTGATGAAAAATCGTGCCATTCATAACTAAACTTATATCTTTGACTGCTGCTTCTAATCCCTCAATTTGTCTTAAAGCATACATACCTCTCTCGTTGAGAGAGATAGGATAAGTCCTGGATTTAGAAAAAGCTACAATTCTAGGATCACTGCGACGCTCATAAATCTCTACTTGATAATTATCACCACGACGTAACAAATACTGAGCTAATAAAAGTCCACTTGGGCCAGCGCCAACAATCACTACTTTTTTTAGCATAAGTTTAGAATTGATATATGGATGATGAGAATAATGTGCAAGTTTGCCAGTCAAAATTCCGTATTCTGCTAGATAGAAAGTTTCATAGTCTCATATTAATTATTATCAAAATCCAAGTAATTTTAGATTACTAGGTCTATGAAATGATCATAGTTTGAATAACTATATTAAATTATTAAATTAATTTATAATATTTATGGCGAATTAAAAAATCACTAATCAAACTTATATGGTAATACAAAAAATGAATAATCAACCACTGTCAGAAGTAAGAATTTGCTTTTTGGGCGAATCATTTTGTTACTAATTGGGATTCTTGGTTAATTTTTTGTAATTAAGAATTGCTTATACTAGATGCAGTAAAACTCCTACGAGGAATCTGACTATGACAGCATCAGATATTAAAATACCACCTTTAGAAAGTGGCGATCGCCTAACTCGCCAAGAATTTGAACGTCGTTATTATGCCATGCCTCATACTAAAAAAGCAGAACTAATTGAAGGAGTTGTATACGTGGCCTCACCCTTACGTTTTAAAAGTCATGGAAAACCCCACGGAAACTTGATAATTTGGCTAGGAACTTACAAAGTTGCTACCCCTGGCGTGGAGTTGGGTGATAATTCCACAGTCCGCTTAGATTTAGATAATGAACTACAGCCGGATGTTGTGCTGTTGATTGATGAACAACTGGGTGGACAAGCAAGTATTAGTGAAGATGATTATATAGAAGGCGCACCAGAATTAATTGCCGAAGTTGCTGCGAGTAGTGCTGCTAATGACTTGTATGATAAAAAGCGCGTATATCGACGCAATGATGTAAAAGAATATATTGTTTGGCAGGTTTTTGAGAATCAATTTGATTGGTTTATTTTAGAGAATGGTGAATATAAATCATTAACATCTGATATAGATGGGATTATCAAAAGTTATGTCTTTCCTGGTTTATGGTTGGATGTAACTGCGCTGTTAACTGGAGAAATGACCCAAGTGTTAGCAGTACTGCAAAGAGGTTTGAACTCACAAGAACATCAACTATTTGTACAAGAATTAGCTAATAAATCTTAAATTTTTCATTCAAATTTAAGCTATATAATTTGTGAATATAAAATAATCAAATTCACTCCCAACTCCCAATTCCCCACAGGTATTTATGCAGCAAATTAATTTAGCTGAAGCATCTCAACACTTATCAGAATTGATTGACGCGGCGCTTGATGGTGAAGAAATTATCATTACAAAAGATAATCAGCAGGCTGTGAAATTAATTCCTATATTGCCAGTGAAACGCCGTCCCACATTTGGTAGTGCTAAGGGAATAGTGACAATATCTGATGACTTTGACGAACCATTAGAAGAATTTCAGGAGTATATGTAGTGCAGCAACTTTTAGATACTCATACTTTTATCTGGTTTATTCTGGGTAGTTCAAGACTTAGTAATAGTCTGCGATCGCAAATAGAAAACAATGATAATTTTCTTAGTATTGCCAGCATTTGGGAAATGGCAATCAAACACAGCATTGGCAAACTAAATTTTAATTTAAGCTTTGCTGAGTTTGTTGATCAGCAAATCATTATGAATGGTATTCAAATAATTAATATCGAAATTGAGCATATTTTAACTGTTTCCCAACTGCTATTACACCATCGTGACCCTTTTGACAGAATGTTAATTGCTCAGGCAATAGTAGAAAATCTACCTATATTAAGTGCTGATACAATTTTTGATACTTATCCGGTCAAGCGTTTGTGGTAGCGATGCTGAAATTCTACCGCAAGATTAATAAACATTCGTTACCAAAAAAACTTAGCATTATTGAATCAGTCTTCACCAGGGATATTCATGAGTTATTATATTGCTCCTCGATTTTTGGATAAAATTGCTGTTCACATCACTAAGAACTTCTTAAATCTTCCTGGTGTGAGAGTTCCTTTGATTTTAGGCATTCATGGACGTAAAGGTGAAGGAAAAACCTTTCAGTGTGAATTAGCTTTTGAAAAAATGGGTGTGGAAGTGACACTCATTTCTGGCGGCGAATTAGAAAGTCCCGATGCGGGAGACCCGGCGCGGTTGATTCGGCTACGCTATCGAGAAACAGCAGAACTGATTAAAGTGCGCGGTAAAATGTGCGTGCTGATGATTAACGATTTAGATGCAGGTGCAGGCCGCTTTGATGAAGGAACTCAATATACTGTAAACACACAGTTGGTAAATGCCACACTGATGAATATTGCGGATAATCCCACAGATGTGCAGTTACCAGGAAGCTATGATGCAAATCCCATCCGGCGTGTACCAATTATTGTTACAGGTAATGATTTTTCCACGTTGTATGCACCGTTAATTCGAGACGGACGGATGGAAAAGTTTTATTGGGAACCTGACCGTGATGACAAAATTGGAATTGTTGGCGGAATTTTTGCACCAGATGGACTCTCTAACCGGGATATTGAACAGTTAGTTGATACTTTTCCTAATCAATCAATTGACTTTTTTAGTGCGTTGCGTTCTCGAATTTATGATGAACAAATCCGCAACTTTATTCATCAAATCGGTTATGAACGCATATCTTTACGTGTGGTAAATAGTGTGGAAGGGCCGCCAGAATTTAAAAAGCCAGATTTTACTTTATCTCACTTAATTGAGTCTGGTCATTTTATGGTGGGTGAACAAAAACGGGTGGAAAATTCGCAGTTGGTGGATGAATATAATCGCTTGAATCGAGGTAGAAGAAATTATCAACCAGCATCATCTGTGGTGGAAACACCAACTCCTCAGCCGTCAACAAATGGATCTCGTCAACAATCAACATTAAATACGCATGTATCACTAGAAACACAAGAACAAATTCGGCAAATTTTGTCTCAAGGTTTAAAAGTTACTTTTGAACATGTTGATGAACGGCGCTTTCGTACAGGTGCTTGGCAAAGTTGTGGGACAATTCACATTGATGCAGAATCTGATGCGATTTCAACTTTAGAATCCCATCTTACTGAATATAGCGGTGAGTATGTCCGCTTGGTAGGAATTGACCCAAAAGCTAAACGGCGAGTTGTGGAAACAATTATTCAACGTCCGACTAGTAGAAATTAATCATCCTATTTGATAGGTGAACAATAGAGGTAAGGAGGACAAGGGAGAGGTGTTTGTCCATCATTGAGGATTGTTATAGATTGATTTTAAAGGCGATCGCACCACCAACACAACAGGCGATCGCTTTTTATATTCATGAAAATTTAGTCAAAAATCCGAGAATGCGTTTGGTATTTGCAGTCAAGAGAGTGCGACGGTAAGCATCGGCGGCTTTTTTAATGGCTTCGGCTTGGGTGGGGTAGGGATGAATAACGCTGCTTAATTTACTCAAACCAATTTTATTCACAATTGCGGTGGTAACTTCCGAAATCATCTCACCTGCATGGCTGGCAACAATGGTAGCACCGAGAATTTGATCAGAACCTTTTTTGTGGAGAATTTTGAGAAATCCAGCTTCTTCACCATCTGCGATCGCACGGTCTACACTAGTAAAAGGAATTTTAATTGTTGCTACCTCAATACCTTGTTTTTTTGCTTCATGTTCATACATTCCCACATGGGCAATTTCTGGGGATGTGTATGTTACCCAAGGCATAATTAAACTACTGAGTTTAGAACGCCCTAACCCAAAGGGAGAAAACAGCGTATTTTTAATCACAATTCTGGCTGCTGCATCCGCCGCATGGGTAAATTTCCAATTCATACAAATATCGCCAGCCGCATAAATTTTTGGGTTGGTTGTTTGTAGATAATCATTGACTTGTATACCGTGATGAGTGTCGTATTTTACTCCCACAGCTTCTAAGTTTAAACCTTCCACATTGGGCGCACGTCCCGCACCTACTAAGATTTCATTTACGGTGACGGAATCTCGATAACCGTTACTAGAAAAGTAAAGTCGCTTACCTTCAGTAACAGCAACCACTTCTTCTAATTGGCAATTTAATACTACACGAATGCCTTCTTGAATTAACACATTTTGAACAATTTCGGCTGCATCTGCATCTTCTTTATTTAACAGATGGGAACCGCGATGTAACAATGTCACTTCACAACCCAAACGCTGAAAAGTTTGGGCTAATTCACAACCAATTGGCCCGCCTCCAATCACAGCTAATTTATCTGGACGCTGAATCAAAGAAAAAACTGTTTCATTAGTTAAATAACCAACATTTTCAATTCCGGGTATTGACGGTTTTACAGCCCTAGCACCAGTCGCAATTACCGCTTTTTTAAATTGCAAAATTTTGCCACCGACTTCTACAGTATTGTTGCTAGTAAAACAACCATTCCCCAAGAAAACATCAACACCTAAATTTTTAAAACGTGCTGCGGAGTCATGATGACTAATTCCCGACCTGATACGGCGCATCCGTTCCATGACTGCGGAAAAATCAACTTCTACATGTTGTTTAGGAATATTAATTCCTAAATTTTTGGCGTGCCAAATTTCACCAATTACCCGCGCAGAACGAATAATAGATTTTGATGGTACACAACCCACATTCAAGCAATCTCCCCCCATGAGATGCTTTTCAATTAATGCGACTTTTAAACCTAAATCTAAACCTGCTGCACCCGCAGCAACAACTAAGCCGGCTGTTCCTGCACCAATAACTACTAAATCATAACAATCGGCAGGCTGTGGATTTACCCAATCTGGCGGATGTACATAAGAAACTAATTTTTGATTGTATTCATCTACTGGACGGACGATAACTCTTGATAATTCTGAATTAGACATAGTTTGAAGTGTGAAGTATGAAGTATGAAGTGTGAAATGTAATACCAAATCAATATGAATAAATTTGTATATTCTACATCTTGCACCAAACGAAGCCGCTTGCGCGTCTACGTTTTTATAGCCGCGAATTCCATTCGTCGGGGCTAGGTGCTTCATCGTTTATTTTTACTTCTTCTGCTAAAGCTTTCCGGGCAATGCGAGTAACATAAACAGTAACTGCAACTGTGGCAATAAAACCGATGACCCGAATTGCCCATTGTACGGTAGAATTACTCGGTTGACCTTCAGTACCAATTAATGCCAAATTCCCGGCTAAGGAACCAATATAAACATACATAATTGTGCCAGGAATCATCCCGATTGAACCAATAAAATAATCTTTTAGGGAAACTCCTGTAACACCAAAGGCATAGTTTAATAAGTTGAAGGGAAATATAGGCGAAAGTCGAGTTAATAAAACAATTTTTAATCCTTCTCGACTAACGGCGCGGTCAATGGCGCTAAAGTTTTGATGATTGGAAATTTTATTTGCAACCCAATTTCTCGCTAAATAACGTCCTACTAAAAATGCTGCTGTCGCCCCTAAAGTTGCACCAATAAATACATATAAAGAACCCCAAACAACACCAAACACAACGCCTGCGCCCAAGGTAAGAATTGACCCAGGTAAGAAAGCCACAGTGGCAATAATATACAATCCAATAAACGCGATCGCACCTACTGTTCCTTGACTATCAATCCATTGTAAAGCATCACGTAACAGGGTTTGGGGATTCAATGTATTACTTTGTACTGCTGTTTGGGCAATGGCTGATTCTGGATGAAATAAAATGGCGATCGCCACAGTCATTACAGCTAATATAAGTAATTGGTAAGCTTTAACCAAGCTCGGCCAATGATAATTATTTACTAAAAATTTGTTTTTCATTTTATTAAATCAAAATATATTTATTTACAAATTCTGGACTTCTGCCATTAGTCTAAAATATTATTGATTCTTTTCTTGAACTGTTTCTGTAACTGCCATACTTTGCGACAAAGCTTTTTGGGCAATTTTGGTAATATAAATAGTTACAGCCACAGTTGCAATTAAGCCAATTATCTGCATAATTAATTGATAAGTTTTGGCTTCAGGTGTAAGTGTTTGACTGGACATATTAGTCATAGCTAAATTGCCCGCTAATGTCCCCATATAGACATACATAACTGTCCCTGGCAGAATCCCAAAAGAACCTAATATATAATCTTTAAGGGAAACTTGCGTGACACCAAAAAAGTAATTTAATAAGTTAAAGGGAAATAAAGGACATAATCTTGTTAGCAAGACAATTTTCCATCCTTCTTTGGCTACTGCGACATCAATGGCTTTTAATTTAGGGTGTTGCTCAATTTGCTTGGATACCCAATTTCTAGAAAAATAACGCCCAATCATAAAGGCTAAAACTGCCCCAATGATGGCTGCAATTAATACATATACAGAACCCCAAAATACGCCAAATAAACAGCCAGCTTTTAAAGTTAAAACTGAACCAGGAATAAATAATAATGTCGCTAAGTTATAAATACCTATATATGCAACAATGCCCCAAATTCCCAGGCTGTTGACATAGGTAACTAAATTAGTAAAAAATACTGAAAAATTAAGAAACCTAGCAGTAATAACCAAGGCGGCGACAAGTATCACTAATAAAATAAATTTAAGCTTACCTTGGAATTTAGGCTGTGGTTGTGTCACCATAATTTTTTCATCCTAAATTATTTGTGCTGGTATCTCTCTTTTAACTAAAATACTCCATTTAAATAAGAAATAGCTTAATTCTGCTTAAATTTTTCCCGACGATACCAACTACGAATGCGGGCTGGTGACACGCCAAACAAATAAGCAAGCACAATAATTTGATTGAGTAAGGTAGTTTTCACAATTCCCTTTTGCAACCATCTCCGCGCTGAAGTTACTACTGGCGTATTGATAATTACAATGCGTCCTGTAGAATTTAACCGACGGATTAATTCAAAGTCTTCCATGATAGGGAGTTCAGGAAAATTGCCAATTTTTTGGAATATTTCTGGAGTTAAAAAAATTGCTTGATCACCGTAGGGCATTTGGAAAAAACGCGATCGCAATTTTACACCCAACTCCACCAACCTTAACCCAAAAGCTGGGTGATCAATCTGCAAATCAAATGCACCAGCCACTACTCCCGGTTGTTGTAAAGCTGTGCAAATCAAAATATCAAAGCCAACAGGTAAACGAGTATCTGCATGAAGAAATAGCAACACATCACCACTAGCCACCGCCGCACCTGCATTCATTTGCTTTGCGCGTCCAGGCGGTGAGGAAATCACTTTCGCACCCAAAGACTGAGCAATTTTGATTGTGTCATCAGACGAGCCACCATCGACGACAATCACTTCTATATTTTTACCAGATTGAGTGCTGGCGATCGCGCCTGAAATATTATCGGCTTCGTTGAGAGTAGGAATAATAATTGAAATGTTAGCAGTTTGTTGCATTGAGATTGCCCTAAAAAATAAATTATCTACTTTACTTAAAACCGAAATCCCCCTTCAAAACGCGCCTCAAATGTATTTCCACTCATACCTAAGCGAGATTCCCAAAACATACCATTACTCGGAATATCACGCTTAATTAATAACCCATAAGAAAAATCATTAACTCTGCTTCTAATACCACGGCTAATATCTCTAAAGTTTTGCAAATAAGTACCCAAATACCAATTATCATTTATCTTTTGCGTGCCTTCTAAAGTGTAGAAAAAATTTTCACTGATTTCTACCATAGTTTTCAACTCTACTCCTGTACTAAATTCCCATGCACCTTGAAAAAATCCTGATTGTCTTAGACGACGAGTTTCATCATAAAATATCATTCCCGTAGTCAATGAATAGTTATTTCTATTTTTATCTTGGCGAATCCAAGAATAACTCAAATTAATATAAGCAGGATTTTGATAATTGCTGCCACTATTCCAATGAAACCGTAATGCAGGAATATGGCTAGTAATAGCTTGAGTTTGCCCAGCAGAATTTAATTCTATATGAGTATCAATATAGTTTAATAAGCCATTAGTATAGAAACCTAACGTTGGCTCGGAAGTTCCAAGTTCATTGGTAATATTAAAAGCATTACTAGAATTTAAATTCAACCAAATCCCAGAATTAATGCTATAGTTCCAATTACCAGCAGCCCCAGCCCATAAAGTTTCGATTGCAGGTAAAGATAAATAACCATTAAACGTTTGTATATGGGTAATCAGTCGTCCATTTTGGCTGAGTTCAATATTATCAAATGCCAAATCAAATGAACGAATATTTACTGGAACTGTTGTAGTATCAGATGAATTATAGTTCTGAACAAAACTCTCACCATTAGGACTAATTAAAGCTACTTGTAAAGCTGACGAGCGATTATTGGTACTTATCGGTATTTGTTTTGCAGGAATTGGCACATTTACAGAACTTAAACGTCCAAAACTGCGATTGGAAACATCTATTTTAGAAATATAAGTTTTACCTTCTCTCCAAGTACGTTCGCCACGAATAAACTGCACAGCCCGACGATAATTTCCTGCGCGAATTTGAAAAATGCTAGAACTAGTTGGTGTGATTTTACCGGGAAAAGTATAACTTCCAGAAATTTGCTCTAAACTACTTGTTCGATTACCTAAAAACAATGTTCTGTTGAGAAGTTGATTAATTTTTCTTCTTTGTTCTGGCGTAGCTTTTGAGTTAATAGGTGCAAAATTTTCTTGTCGAGATAACTGCGTTTTAGCTTCTTCTAAACTGTTGGCTATTTCAGGAGGATGAATAAATTCAAAAACTCCTCCCAATAGCATTCCCAGAGAAGTATTAGCAGTTTGGATTTGATCTACATCTATTTGATCAAGAGAAAAAGACAGAGAAACACCAGGATTACTATAAATATTAGTGTAAGTTGCTTTGTTGACTAATGAATCGTATTGTAATAAAGTCCGATTATGGGGACGACTGAAATAAAATCTCTGCCAATTTTGATTTTCTGTTTTATCTCTAGTTCTCAGTAAAGTTTGTTGTTGACCTAAAGTCACCCAAAATAGCGAATTTAGGTAAGATAAATTACGTTGCTGATTGCTAATATCAGGATTTAGCAAAATATCAAACAAATCAGAGTTATCAAATTGTTCTCGACTCCCTTGTTTAATTCCTGGTATCGAAGTAGTTTGGGCTTGAAATCTTGTTAATTCACTAGTTAAAGGATTTCCCCAAATAAAACCAGCTTGTTTTAAATTATTTTGAGGAACTATTTCACCTCTATGTAGGCTAACATCTCCTAATAATGGTTGTAAGTTATTCGTAGGGAAAGATTGTAAAATTAAAGGAGGACGATTAGTACTCAAGCTAGAAATATTAGGAACTATCGAATTTATTTGTGAACTATTGGCTGTCAGTGGACTATTAATTTGAACAGACGGTGCAGGAATACCGACTGGATTGATTAATTCAGCAGCAATTGATTGAATAGAAAATTGATTGAAGCTAGTTCCTCCTACTAGTTCTTGAAAGTCTGGCGGAAGGGAAGAAACAACTTGCATTCCCCACAGCCTTTGCGTTAAGCGCACAATTTGGGTACGTTCAAAATCTATGATTTCTCCTTGATATGAAATACCACTTTGCCAACCTTGAGTTTCTACAACAATTCGATTATTAGGTAATACCCAGTAAAATTGCTCTGCTGGCTGAAAGTGTGCAAAATTGAATCGCTCAACTATGGGATCTTTTGCAGAAAACTTAATCGAAAAATCAATGTAATTGGCATTTTTAAAAGGGTTAAATGTGGATGTAGTGAAATTTAAGTTATATCTGGGGTCAATTATCCAAGGATATCTCGTCGCACTGTTAGTCAGAGCGTTAAGTATTAATAGCTGTAAATTTTTTTTGTTGTCAACAAAATTTTGTTGTGGCTCATTTAGATTAGTCGGCTTGGTAGTGTCTGGTTCATTATTATAAAAATCTGGGTTGAGAATTGGATTAAAGAAGTTTGGAATATTTGCATCATTAATATTCGGAAAAACTTGAATCGGTTCTGAAATTATATTTTGTGCGGTGCATGTATTTATAGAATTACATCTAATGTTATTCCCAGACTTATAATTAGCGAAAGTTTGGTTATCTGTAGGCTGAGAATTGATTAAACCTTGAATTGGTATAGTTTTAGCTTCTACTTTTTCAGGGATTAAATGGGATATAAATAACAATGTGAACAGCAATAGATAATAATATTGCTGCTTATGTAATAATTTGTTAAACATGAGCAAACCCAATATATGATTTTAGGTGGCAATATATGTAAAATATTTCAGCAGTTGCTCAAGATTTACTCACATATTTTTTTAGCACATAAATTTGGACTTTACTACAGCAATAAAGTCCTAAAAACTTGATATGGTTTTGTATCCTCTTTGGTAGAATATTATGTCTTATATTAAGTGGAGATACGCCCTAGCTGTTGCTGAAAATTTTAGGCGATCGCACTCTGTAATCATATTGAACTAAAGACTGAATTAACTATCAGCCACAACAGTTATATTAAATAGTTTTAGCTGCTTTTAATTCAGGAATAATGTCTGAAAAATATGTTTAAATACTCGAATTATAAACTAAAATATTATATGATTAATTAATGGGCGATCGCACTTAGCAATCCACCCAATTTAAGCTCTAGCTTCAGATTTTTACCAAGGTAACTTGCTCCCATCCCAAGAAAAAAATTGCCCGCTATCACCTGGTTCTAATTTTTCAATTACAGTTAATAATTGACTTACAGTACGTTCTACAGAAAATAATTTTTCTGGGGGTACATTGCGCTGAAATGGACGAGAAAGACGTGTATCGGTTGTTCCTGGATGTAAAGTGATAACTAAAGTTTGAGGAGAACTTCTACCATACTCAATTGCAGTTGTTCGCATCAACATATTCAGCGCCGCTTTAGAAGCACGATAACCATACCATCCACCTAGTTGATTATCGCCAATGCTGCCCACTTTTGCCGATATAGAAGCAAACACACTGGGTTCTGGATGACGAAATAAAGGTAGTAAATGTTTAGCTAATAACACCGCACCAATACTGTTAATTTGAAAGTAGCGTAGTAAATTTTCTGGATTAATATGTTTTAAGCTTTTTTCTGGTTGTAAATCACCTTCGTGTAACAGTCCAACACAGTTAATTACTAAGTGCAGCTTATTGATTTGGGCGCTGATATTTTTGACCACTGTAACAATCTGTGATTCATCAGTAATATCCATCTGTAGGGAAGTTAATTTATCAGGATATTCCTCAGTTAAATCTAGTAATTCTTGAGCAGTTTCTTCTTGCCGATATGTGGCGTAAATTTTGTTAACTCTTATATCTTGAATCAATTGTTTAACAAAACCCAACCCAATGCCTTGACTAGCTCCGATAGTTATGGCATTGGCATTATTAAAGTTTTCTTTAAAAGGCATTTTACTTAGGTGGTAAATTTAGTTTATAATATTATATTTTTTGCTTAATTATCAAGCTTTAAACCGATAAAATAAATGAGGTAGATTAGCATAAATCATTTCCCGCTCATACTTAAAACCTAACTTTTCCATCACTCTTTGCGAAGCTTGATTTGTGGTTAGGGTAAAGCAAACAACTTCTTGTAAATTTAAGATTTCAAAACCAATTTGCAAGATTTTCTCACCCATTTCGGTAGCTAAACCTTGTCCCCAAAATTTAGCCATCAGAGCATAGGCGAGTTCAACTTCATTAATTCCATCTATCTCAGTATTACGAAGACCAGCCCGCCCGACAAATTGATGATTAATTTTATCTCTAAATACCCATAACCCATATCCATAACGCTGCCAATGATGTAAGTTATTGAAAATAAATAGCCTTGTTTCTTCATCAGAACGTACACCACCTAAAGTTGCCATAACTTGTTTGTTTTGGTGCATCCGATTTAATTCATTTAAATGTTGAAATTGCAGCCTCTCAGCTAACAGTCGATGCGTCTTAAATGTCTCTAATGACTGCATATTTTTTATCCAATAAATTGGCGTTTCTCTCCCTTGTCTCCCTTGTCTCCCTTGTTCCCATATCAAACAAGACTGCTATACTATCTCCTCGCCTGCTGAGATCCTAATTTATCTGCGGGTAATTATTTTTGTCTGTACCTCACTAATAATATAAATATAATTAATACTACGCTAAATTGAGCGGCATACAGTAATTTGGTAGAATATTCACACAAATCAGCAGTAAACACAAGATAGAAAAATATGTCTACTGGTAAAACTCTGAACCTGACACAAAATTTGTATGAGTATCTGTTGTCTGTCTCTCTACGTGAACCAGAAGTACTTTTACAGTTACGACAAGAAACTGCTCAACATCCCCGTGCAAATATGCAGGTTGCACCGGAACAAGGACAGTTTTTAGCGTTCTTAGTCAAATTAATTGGTGCTAAAAAAACTTTAGAAGTAGGAGTTTTTACTGGTTATAGTTCTTTGAGTGTTGCGTTAGCATTACCACCTGATGGCAAAATTATCGCCTGTGATGTGAGCGAAGAGTTTACATCTGTGGCTCGGCGTTATTGGGAAAAAGTCGGTGTAGCAGATAAAATTGACTTGCGACTTGCGCCAGCGACGGAAACTTTAGAGTCTCTTTTAGCACAGGGTCAAGCAGAAACCTTTGACTTTGCCTTTATTGATGCTGACAAAGAAAATTATTATCGTTACTACGAATTGGCGTTACAGTTAGTCCGTCCTGGTGGTTTAATTGCGATTGACAATGTGTTGTGGTCGGGAAGGGTACTGCAACCAGAACTACAGGACTCATCTACCACAGCTATTCGTGAGTTTAATAGCAAGTTAGCTGAAGACGATCGCATTGACTTGAGTTTGATTGCGATCGCAGATGGGCTAACTTTAGCACGCAAGCGTCATTAATTATCTGAATCGTTATCGTTGCAAGACTTGGATATTCAATTCCAGCTTATTTCCCAACCATAAAGCATGGGCTGTATGATCTGTAACATCATCACCAGTCTCAGGATGAACGAGAACATCTAAACCCCTACGGTTCAACATTAACCAGGGTACAACTTGGGGAAATTGATCTGGCGCAAAGGCGACTTGATACATAGATTTGGGATGTGGCCCAACTGGCTGATCCCGCCAACGTCCTAAAATAACTTCAAATCTAGTACCTAACTCTTCGCGGATTTGAGCAGCAACATCACGAGTTTCGGGATCATAGTAAATATGAGCATGAAACCCGATGATGCTGCTGTTTTCTCTTATGGACTGACTCAGATTATTTTGTGTCATATAGGACTCATATTTGATTTATGAAAAAAATCAGTACACTCACTACTCCCTACTCCCCATTCCCTACTCCCTACCTACACAACTAGATTTCCTATATTCATCAAAATTGTTTCAACCAAGCGTTAAGCTCATCGATAAAATAAAGTTGATGTACAGTGCTAACTACATTCAACAAGTAGCCAGATGATTAAACTCGACCAGTTTTTAAAGTTTTTAGGTATCGCCCCAACTGGCGGACAAGCCAAACTAATGATTATTAATGGTGATGTGAAAGTTAATGGGGTAGTCGAAACCCGTCGCGGACGGAAATTAGTTTCCAGCGACCAAGTAACAGTAGACGGCAAAGTTTTTACAGTTGAGGATGTAATTGAGTAGCAGCATTGTCTACAGTTTATGGGATAAGATGAGCGATCGCTCACTTCTTCCAAGGTAGCTTTGTCCCCATCTCGGTCAAGGCCGAGAAAATTAAATATATAATTAGCGCCCCAGCACTGAGCAAAAAAATTACAACATCGTTATTCATATTCATCATTTTTGATTTTGTGATTTAAATCTGCCGGCAACAAATTCTCGTTTATTTAAATGTTTAGTTTTGCGTTGAGTTACTCGTTCTCGCCACATCCGAAAACTAGATGGTTTCATTTGCTGACGCATTAAGGCAATTACCTGTTTTTCTTCCAGTCCAAACTGTGCCTCAATGGCTTCAAATGGGGTTCTATCTTCCCAAGCCATTTCAATAATTCGATCTATTGTTTGGAGTTCAAGATTTGGTAGTTTCATTCTTTTGCTAAGAATTTTTACTGCGGGTTAAATTTATTTTACTTTTTGATTCATACTAATTTCCATCTCAACAATCACGAAAATTTCTCGCCTAAATCAGCTAACTTTTTCTTCGCCAACTCCCGCACCTGCTCATCTGGGTCATTGGTGGCGCGATCGCGTAACAATGGTAATGTCTGTAGATAGTGGGGATATTGTTCGGTAATGGCTTCTAGTGCGACTTGGCGGGGATTATCTTGAAAACTATATTCCCGCGTAAAGGGGTCGTTAACAGCACAGTTATAAAATAATTCAAATAAATCAAGTTGGTCTTGAAAACCCCTGGCTAACTCCTGTACAGCCACTTGTCGGACATTCGATGATTTATCAACAATGGCGCGTTTCTTGAGAATTACCAGCGTCTCAGGGTCATTTTTGAATCTTCTAGCTAATTCTTGCAAAGCAGCTTGACGGACATCTGCATATTTATCTGCTGTCGCGTGTTTTTTTAAAATTGGGAGAATATCAGGGTCATTGGTGAAATTTTTGGCGAGTTTTTGCAATGCTGTGCGGCGGACATATTCATTTTCATCGGTGGTGGCGCTTTGTTTGAGAATGAGTAAAGTATCGGGATGATTTGTGAACCCTCTCGCTAATTCTTGCACAGCCGCACGCCGGACATCAGAATATTGATCTGCGATCGCTCTTTGTTGCAAAATCAACAGTGTTTCGGCATCATCTTTAAATCCCCTGGCTAATTCCTGCACAGCCGCACGTCTGACATACTGGTCATTATCCGCCGTCGTACGCTGTTTGAGCCAAGGTAAAATTTCCGGTTCATCTTTAAACCCCCGCGCCAATTCTTCAACGGCTGTTTGACGCACTCCAGAATATTGATCAGTTATGGCGCATTGTTGGAGGATGGAGAAAGTATCAGCATCGTCTTTGAAACTTCTGGCTAATTCTTGCACAGCCGCTTGGCGGACATATTCATTCTCATCATGAATGGCGCGTTGCTTGAGTATCGAGAGAGTATCAGCATCGTCTTTGAAACTTCTAGCTAATTCTTGCACAGCCGCTTGGCGCACAGTCCAGTCATCATCTGTGGTGCATTGTTTTAACCAAGGTAAAGTTGCTAAATCATCTTTAAACCCCCGTGCTAACTCTTGCACAGCTACTTGGCGCACCGTTCCAGAATTATCGGCTGTCACACGCTGTTTGAGCCAGTGTAAGATATCGGGTTTGTCTTTAAAACCCCTGGCTAATTCCTGTACAGCCGCTTGACGCACATATTCATTTTCATCGCTGGTGGCGCGTGTTTGCAGCAGTGGGAGAATTTCTAAATCATCTTTGAAATTCCGTGCGAGTTCTTGCAATGCTACTTGTCTGACTGTCCAATCATTATCTGCGATCGCCCGTTGTTTTAACCATACCAAAGTATCAACATGATCTCGAAAACTTCTCGCTAATTCTTGGACAGAAGTCCGGCGGACATCTTCATGTTCATCAGCATTAGCCAGTTGTTTCAACCAAACTAAAGTATCAGCATCATCTTTCCAAGTTGTCGCCACAGATGTCACTGCTTTAGTCCGAATTTCTTGGACTAATTTTGTTTCTTCCTCATCTCGATAAGGTTGATAATAATAACCAAGGTCATATTTCGTTAAATCTTTCAGCCGATTTAATAATTTATTCGCCGTTGTTGTGACTAACAAGCGATTCCGTACCTCTGCAAGACATTTAGCCGCTAAAAACAAATTAATAAACTTTTCCCCTTCTCCATCTTGCGCCATTAAATATTCGAGAATTTCGCACACAAACCTCGGCTCAATCATTCCCACAATCAATCGCAAAACTTCATGCCAAGTTTCATAACGCCAATGTTTACCAAACACCTCATTATTTAATTCTTTAATTGACAGTGTTTGTGTTTCCTTAAACTGCCAGACAAACTCCCAAGCACAAAAATATTCTAAAAAAGTCCGATGGACAAAAGCATAATAATCTGCACCTAAAAAACACAACATAAAATTGCGAGTCCGTAATTGGTTAATCATCACCCGCGCCACTTTAGTTGGGTTTTCAAATTCAATATTTTTTAAATAGCGAATCAAAATCTTTTCTAAATCATGCACACTAATTAAATTGCCAGTCAACCCTTTAGCACTAGTTTGCATGTGATAAGCAACTTGACGCAACATCGCCTGCTTATCTTTATAGTCAATCGTTTTCGGATCTAAGCGTGAATCTTCTACTAAAGCGCGTTCCACATCCCATTGATGCAGCAATACTCGTGATGCTTGCTCATAAAGTGTGGCGCGATCGCGGGGCAATTCTTGGTTACGATTGAGAATGGCCATCATCGTTAACAATAGCGGATTTCCTGCCAATTCAGCAATCGATTTTGAAGTATCAATCGCTCTTTGTAACCGTTCCCGTTTCCGTAACTTATCTTCTTCATCATGAAAAGTTAATTCATGCCAGCGATAGATAAAATCTTGAATTTGTTCTGACTCCAAATCTTGCAACATAAAATGGCGAAATTCCGCATCTCGTAACCGTTGCGGTTTATAGCCAATTACCCGCGAAGTTACAATTACTCGCACATTGGGGTAGACATTCGTAAACCGATGAATATCTGTAATTACATCTTCACGCTTTCCCAACTCAAAAACTTCATCTAAACCATCAAACATCACCAAAGCATTTCCCGCTTTTAAATGTTCGTGGAGTTGATTTTGATTCAGATGATGAACTATACCACTACATTTATGAAAAAACTCTAAGAAATTACTACACTCATTATTCTCACGTCTTCTAATATAAGTGCGTAACTCAATTAATAAAGGGATAGGTTGAAAAACAATATTGTTTAGCGGTGTTTCCGCCCAATTCAACGCTAAAAATTGCAATAATGTCGATTTACCAGAACCTGGATCACCTAAAATAACTATATATTTATAAACAGGATTATTAATAATATCTAATACAGAAACAATTGGTTGCTCAAAATACACTCGGCGGTAGCCTTCTAACTCTTCTAGTAAAATTTCCGCTTCTATTTGATTGCTATCTCGCTGCTTTTTGAGATGTTCTTTAGGTAATTCATGTACTTGGGGTAAAACTTGATGCACTTCCCGCACATTCTGAGCAATAAACATCCGCCATAACTTCAATTCGTTATAAGCATATCCAGTGGTATCTAAACTATCTAACTTCAGATTTCCGTAACGCTCACATAGTCCTTCTTGATACTTCTGTAAATCAAAATCTGTCGGAATACCAGATATATCTTGCAGACTTTTAGTTATTTCTTCTAAATTTTGACTATCTAAAAGAGAGCGTAACTTATCTGACTCACGAATAATCGCCTTAACTTTTTTGATATATCTTTTAGTGAGTCTTTCCCATTCAAAATCCTGGGGTAAACTTGGTAAATTCATTTCATACCAAGTACGAAAAAGTACTTGAGCATCTAGAGAGTGACATTCTGCTTGAAAAGGATAACCGAGAATCTCTCTAATAAAGTGGCTACTAATAAACTCTTTTAAAGTTTTAGTATATTGTTGCAGTGCTAGTTCTTCGATATCTACATCTTCTAATTCCTGCTGGATTAATTCTAAAAATTCCTTTAAGGCTTTGCCAGCAATAATTTCGATTTCTTCCTTTTTAAGTTGCTGTAAAATGTTCTTCGGGATACACTTTAATATATCCTTAGCCCAGTCCTTGACTACATCTTTGGCTAATTCCTCAAAAATCGGTTTAAAAGCAAACCCGACAGCTTGAGTTACGCCCCAAACAGCCAACCAATCTATTATCATAATCGCATTTACCCAAGTTTAAACTTACAGGATTTCCAACCGTTTCAGGAGTGAACTAAGGCAGGTAAAAGATTATGAGCATTTTTCTCTAAAAAGTACTTTATATTTAATTGTAACCAATTATTTTTCTTTAGATAATATATAAATAATTTTCTTGATGAGATTAATTTCAAGGTAATATATGAATTTTTATACTATGTATAGATTAGATTTTCAATTATTAGTAATAACCGTAAATAAGTCAATTTACCTGAGCAGCTAATAATACCAATTTGCAATTCGCAATAGATTTGTGTAGGTTGGGTGGAGGAACGGAACCCAACATTTACGCATACTTTGTTGGGTTACGCTATCGCTACACCCAACCTACTATTCTCTTAACTGAACCGTATTGGTATATAGAGAATTTGCGTTGTATATTTTTACAGTTAAAAGGAGCCAGAAAAATTTTCTGACTCCTTTATGTTTCGGATTTCGTGAGTATATTAAGTATGTTTAGCATTTCCAGTTTTATCTGATGCCGATGTGAATTAATTTATTCTCTACTTGGCATTTCAGCTTCCTGAATTGCTTGCTCTAGAAAAATTTTGGCATCTTCTATTTGCCCAGCTTCGATGCAACCATGAATAATTTTGCACCATTCAATTAAAACTGCCAGCTTTTTTGTGTGAGTTTCAGGAATCAATGATTTTGAAATTGTGGAGTAAAGGCGTAAGTTCTGCATTTGAAGACCTCCTTAAGAATTTACCTATATCTCCATATTTCCCAAATCCATCTCTTTATTTACTTACACTTAAGATAGATATATTAAAATACTTAAGGCTTTTTTAAGTATTGCAATGATCCTCATTCTCCGGTGCGATCGCACTTCTGTTTCACTACAATCAGCGTATAAATACATACACTGAGAAAACAGAACCCGACTGTAAAACACCAGCATTCCACCTCAGAACCAGAATATTCTCATTTAAAAGCACATCCCTGCACCTGTGCGTGAGATAAAATCATGAAATTTAATTGTCATTTTCTAATCTTCGAGTAATTGCTTCA
The DNA here is from genome assembly GCF_014698045.1 of Aulosira sp. FACHB-615. Lineage (GTDB taxonomy): Bacteria > Cyanobacteriota > Cyanobacteriia > Cyanobacteriales > Nostocaceae > Nostoc_B. The sequence goes on along the minus strand of NZ_JACJSE010000015.1, from coordinate 125,975 downwards.
ATTCATCTAGATTCTGAGCAATGAGGATAGAACGTTGAATTGCCTTGAGTTCTTCAATATCAGATATTTGAGAGATTTTTGACATGAAATTCAATCCTTCATTGCCAAATTTGACTTCTAGAGTTAATTCAATGCTGGATAACCTATCTTCTCGCATAATTTCTTGATACCAGGGTGAAGAACGTAATACTGTCATATCCCACCTCATAATTTGTTGGACTAAAGCACTATCTATGACAAACGTAGCAAAAAACGCCAAGACAGTTTCGAGTTGATTTAATTGTTCATCTCTTTGCAATAAACGCAATGCTTCTCGAATTGTAGACTCGTTTCCACCACCTTGAAGAATTGGCACAAATGGAAGTAACGAGGGTAAAGGTTGTTCAAAGGCAATGCTAAGTAAACACGCAAAATTAATTACAGTCATTGCGAGCGAAGCGAAGCAATCCCAGCCCTTGCGATTGCTTCATTTCGCTTCGCTCCATTCGCAATGACTTTGTGTAATTAATTATGTTTAACTACTTAACATCTACTTCCCAGAGGTTAATAACGCGGTAGTCTTGGCGCACTTGTAACCCAGCAATATTAGACTCATACTTTGTGGGTATTTCTACATCACTCGTTTTAAGAATATTGATTAGTACAGGATAAGTAGGTAATTTATATTTTTCCTCTGCTAACCCTGCATACGCCCGCATCCTTCGTGGCATTTCAGGATTGTAGCGCAATTGCAATTCATTGAGGACGAGAAATTTTCCATACTCTTGACTTTCGACGCGGATGAGTACATCACTTTCTCTACTAATCCACTGAAATTCAGAGTTGAGGATTTCCCCAGCAATGATATCAGGAATTTGTGTTACCCATTTGACCCAATTATTAGGTGCAAGGCTAATTAAGCGTTTGGTGCTGATATCGGCTGGTTTTGGCATAGAAATAACGGATACGCTCTAAATGTGAAAGTTATGATACTGGATTTAGTTGAGTAATGTTTTGATAGATTGCTGATAAATCTACAATTTAAGTGAAAAAATCGCCTTCATAACAGCATCATTCCAGTTCGGAACACAAAACTTCAAGTGCAGAACACGAAACTTCGAGTGTAGAACATGAACATTCTCGTTGAGAACAGAAACATTCGAGTTCGGAACCTGAAATTTTAAGTTCAGAACATGAACGTTCTCGTTTGGAACATGAAACTTCGAGTTCAGAACATGGAACTTGGAGATAAAAGCTTGATTGATTAGGTTGAGAACTTGAATTTTACTGTTGTGAGTTGAGGCGATCTCGAAGATTTGATAGATTTTCACGACACTTGATAGTGCGGGAATGACTTACCCCTAATCGTTGCTCAAAAATCTCCAAAGCTTGCAAATACAACGGTTCAGCTTCGGTGTAACGTCCTTGTAAGTAGTAGAGTAACGCTAGGTTGTTGAGGCTAGAGGCAACATCTGGATGTTCTTCTCCCAGCAGTTGACAGCTAAGTGCCAATGCTTGGATTAAAAGGGGTTCCGCTTCGCTGTATCTGCCTTGGGAACGGTAGAATGCCCCTAGGTTGTTGAGGCTAGTAGCGACAAATGGATGTTCTTCTCCCAGCAGCTTGCGCCAGAGTGCCAATGCTTGGATTAAAAGAGGTTCGGCTTTGCTGTATCTGTCTTGGGAGTTGTAGAGAAACGCTAGGTTGTTGAGGCTAAGTGCGACATCTTGATGTTCTTCTCCGAGTGAATTACGCTTGAGTGCCAATGCTTGGATGTAAAGGGGTTCGGCTTCGTTATATCTGCCTTGGGAGTTGTAGAGAAACGCTAGGTTGTTGAGGCTACGTGCGACAGATGGATGTTCTTCTCCCAACAGCTTGCGGTAGAGTGCCAATGCTTGAATTAAAAAGGGTTCTGCTTCGCTGTATCTGCCTTGGGAGTTGTAAAGTACCCCTAGGTTGTTGAGGCTAATTGCGACAGATGGATGTTCTTCTCCCAGCATTTTGCGCCTGAGTGCCAATGCTTGAATGTAAAGGGGTTCGGCTTCGCTGTATCTGCCTTGAGATAAGTACAATGCCGCTAGGTTGTTGAGGCTACGTGCGACATCTGGATGTTCTTCTCCCAGCAGCTTGCAGTAGAGTGCTAAAGCTTGGATGTACAAGGGTTCTGCTTCGCTGTATCTGCCTTGATATATGTAGAGTCCCGCTAGGTTGTTGAGGCTAGTAGCGACATCTGGATGTTCTTCTCCCAGCAGTTTGCGCCTGAGTGCCAAAGCTTGAATTAAAAAGGGTTCTGCTTCGCTGTATCTGCCCTGGGAGTTGTAGAGTAATGCTAGGTTGTTGAGGCTTTCTGCAACAAATGGGTGTTCCTCTCCTAAACGTTTTTTGGCAACTTCTAGACATTGCCTATACCAAGGTAAAGCCTGGTTATATAACCCCTGACCATTGTAAAAATAGGCTTCACCGACAAATGGTGAAATTAAATTATCATCGCTAACGTATTGAATGAGATGATTCGCTACTTCTGCTATGTGAGGTATGGCGGGGGATAAGGCGGCGATTTGCTCAAGGATGGGAATTTCAGGAATATCTTTAGCAACCCCTACCATTACCCCACAAAAACTTTGCTTAAATTCCTCTTTCTGCTCTAAACCTTCGAGCTTATCTTGAAAAAACTCCCGCAATAGGGGATGCAGTTGATAAGTTCCATCACTTTTGGGCTGAACTAGATGTAACTGTAACAACTCACGTCTAGCTTGTTTCCAATTTTGCTCCTCATTATTTATTGTGATTCTCTCCACCAACTCCCAAGGAATGGGGGCTAAAGCAAATAAACTCAAAACACAGCCTAAATATTGAGCATTTTCTCGCAAACGCCGCCAACTCAACTCAAAAGCCGCAGCAACACCCAATTCAGTCTTCATTTCTTGTGGAACTTCGACTAAAGCCGGATTTTTCAGACGCTCTTTTTCCAAGTCTTGCAGCATATCCGCTAAGGATAACTCCTCATCACCCAACAAATAACGCCCGACTAATTCCAAACCCAGTGGTAAATATCCCAACCACTTACAAAGTTTTCTCGCAACTAAAGGCTCATGTTGCAGTCGTTCCCTACCAATTATCGATTTTAATAACTGCATCGCCTCTAGTGGTGTCAGCACATCTAAATCTAAACGCACTATCGGCGACTGTAATTTTTCCCGCGTGGTAATTAACTGCTTAAACCGCGAAGGAATAGAATCTAAATAAAACCTAACTTCATCTCGATAGTTAATGACGTTATCAATTACCAGTAAAACCTCACCTTCAGGCCATTTTGTCAGACAAAATTGCACTCTCCCAACTAAATCTAAATCATCTGGGGGTTTTAATTGCAGCTTATTAGTAGCAAACTGCACCAGTTGTAACCCCACATCCTGCACTGCGGATAACCAACAAATCCCGCCTTGATAAGTAGTGCGATGAGAATGAGCGTATTGCAAAGCAAGTTCTGTCTTCCCGACTCCGCCCATCCCCGCAATAGCTACCTGTTGATTCTTTTTCAATAACTGATGGAGTTCTTGCAATTTCGCTTCACGTCCGACAAACTTTTCCCTAGGTAAAGCCAGGGGAATATTATGATGAATCTCTTTTGTTGGTGAAGTATTGGGAACACCGTTATATTTTTTTGTCAGGTAAGCTTTTAATATTTCCAGCTTTCCGCGTTTAGAGGTGACTAACTCAGGACAACTCTGAGCGAATTTCTTATACACCTGCCCCATGCGCTTTGTGAAGGCTTCCTCACCAATATCAATATCGCTTGCTAGTTTTGCTTCACCTTTATCTGTGTTTTCAACTTTCAACCGAACTAAAAAAGCTTTTGTTTGCTCTGGGGATAACTCATGAGTAATAGCTTCTTGTCGTAAAAACTCATCCCATTGCATAGCCAGCCTGACAAAATTTTGCTTGATTCTACTTATGTTACACCTTGCTTCTACTTTGTCTCTATTTATCAGGAATCTCCGGCTTTAAAGGCAGAAATACTATGAAAACAGTAAAATTCACTGAGGTTCGCGCCATGAATACTTCTTTATCAACTTCCACTAACCCCCAAGCTTCTAACCAAACTTCACAGTTAATTCCAGTATCTTCCTCAACAATGGAAAATCCCTCTGCTTGGATACGTGACGGCTACAGTCCTACAGAAATCCTTCTTGCAGCAGCATTTTTAACTTCTTTATTGATGGGAGGAACTGCGACTTTGATTATGGCAATAACTGGATTAGTCAAAACTTTAGCACCAACAATCCACCAAACTAAATCCAGTTCAAGCAAAGCTAAAAACTAAACTTAGCACAGAGAAAAGAAACCCAACATTATCCAGACTTTGTTGGGTTACGAGATCGCTCCACCCAACCTACTTTTCTAATCTTGTAATGGCAACACAGTAATTAATTCAGAAAATCGCGCAAAATCATTTGTGTTGTGGGTAAGTAACTGAGGAATGCCGTAAACTAACATCGTGGCGACAATGTTGGCATCATAAACTTGTCTGCCACCAATAGCAATTTCAGTCATCAAAGATAAAAGCTGTTCTGTAACTTCAGGTGTATCCTCAACTACGCGAAATTGAGTTTGAAAAAATCTAACACGCTCAATTACTATGGCAACAGGTCGAGGATTTACGAATGCTTGTGGACGAGTCAGAACCATCAAAAATTCTCGCAAAACTTGGCGACTAATCCATAACTCAATTCCTGTATCATAGAAATTTTGAATTTTCTGTATTGCTGCTTGGTGAAAGGGAGACTCGGCAACATTCGCATAAACTAAGATATTTGTGTCTAAAAAAACAGAGTTAGCGTCCCCAGTCACCATACATATCCTCACGGCTTAAAGAAATATTTTCAGGCCAAGAACCGTAATTATCTACTGGAAAATTGAGAGGAAGACGTTTTTGTTTGCTTTCTAATTTCTTGACTAAGGGTTGTTCATCAATTACTATTACTACTTGATGTTCACCCTCTGGAATATCTAGCGGTAATTGGGCTGTCATCTTACCATCTTTAGTAACTGTGACAATTGTTTCTATACTTTTCATCTTGTTCTTCCTTAATCCATTACAGCTAACACAGCTTTGGGTAATAACTTATCTTTAAACCACACAATTCTCGCAGGGACATCATTTAATTTCACCCCAGCTTTTTCTAAATTCAGCCGTTCGGAAATTGCCAAAATCAAATTATCACAACCTGCACGCCGCACCTGAGAAAATTTCTTTTGTAAATATTCTGGTCGCCAATAACCGACAATTTCTAATAGAAATTCTCTGCCATCAGGATGCACTAGGCGAAAATCGGGAATCATCACGCTACCAGGAATGGGAATTAAATCAACTTCTCGCTCTAATACCCAGTCAGTTTTTAAAGCATCCCATTTATCAGCAAAGGAGGCTTCTAGCATACTATCGTAAGGCTTACCTTTAGAATAATGCGATACTAAACCACATTCAGAATTGAGGGTAAATCTGCCAGTTTTCCAAGTATCTGTGTAAACATCACGGGTTTGTAATGTTGCTGACAGACTCCATTTGGTGACATGCAGTAAAGCCGGAATTAATTTAGCGATCGCCAGCCCATATCGTGTACTAGGATTAAATAAACTCGTCGGCCCATCCACTGTAATTGTAAAGCCGTGGTCAGCATCACCTTCTATATAAGCCATGAGTTGAAATAATTTTAAATAGCGAAATAATAGCTTATATTCTCCCGGTACATTGCGATGAGCATTTAACACTAATTGACTCGCTTTATAAAAAATTCCCTGCACCTGGGACAAGTTATATCTATTTAAAATATCTACAGGCGAAGGTGTATCAAATTGGGTCAAAATTTTATTTTCTGATAAGTCAGCATACAAACCAGTCCGCACCTGTTCTAACAAAACTTCTCGCTCTAATTCCTGACTTAATTCATCAGCAATTTTGCTTAAAGTTGCTTGGGTTGATTCTCGGCTGGCTACAGATTTTGCCGCCAAAGCAAACACTCTTTCTCTTAACATTGGCGGTTCTAAAGGACTAACCACTTCAAAAGTACAAAAATTGCTTTTGATAATATAAGCTAATCCCCGCTTGACACGATAATCTGTCGCATCACCTTCTAAATCTAAAAGCTGCTTTTCTAACTCCCCTTGAGTTTTTCCCTGTGCTGCTTGAAAACAAGCAATTAATTCATTAGTCAACGCCAAATGTTTATCATCAATCTTCAGCCTTTTCGGAATGATTTCTTCTCCGTTTAGGCGATGACTTAGTAACTCCGTTGGTAACATCTTCTGAATTTTGGATTTTAGATTTTGGATTTTGGATTGAATAATTAATTTCTAATTGTTCCGCCGCCTTTAAACTTTTTTCCTGACCACTTCCATAGATAACCTGTAAATTCCCTTTCTTTTCTTTCTTCCCTTCGCGCTCTACCCTTCGGGAAGTCGCTGACGCGTCTATGCGTCTTTGCGGTTCGTATTTCTCCTCACCCCGCCGCCGCGCCGAAGTCCCTTCCTCACTCGTATCTTCCGCGATTACCTCATACAAAATCGCCTGTTTATTCTCCACATTTCCCTTGCGTAAAATCCTCCCCAACCGTTGAATATATTCTCGCGTTGAACCTGTTCCCGACAGAATAATTGCCACTGAAGCAGCCGGGACATCAACACCTTCATTCAACACATGAGAAGCCACCAAAGTATTATATTCACCTTCGCGGAATTTAGTTAAGATTTCATGGCGTTCTTTGACTGGGGTTTGATGAGTAATTGCTGGAATTAATAAGTCTTGGGAAATTTTATAAACTGTCGCATTATCAGCCGTGAAAATTAACACTCGTTCAGGAAAATGAGTGGCTAATAAATCAGCTAAAATTCGCAACTTGCCATCAGTTCCTAAAGCAATTTCTTTGGCTTCACGATGTGCTAACATGGCTCTACGACCAACTTGCGATCGCGCACTCATCTGCACAAACATTTGCCAACCTTGAATACTCCCCAAAGAAATTTTAGATTGACGCAAAAAATCATTACGGGTTTGAATTAATTGATTGTATCTTTCCCGCTCAATTTGGGATAATTTCACCTTAATTTGGACAATTTCATGTTCGGCTAAGGCTTTCCCCGCCAAATCTTCGGCGCGTTTGCGATATACCTCTCGACCGATCAAAATATTTAAATCAGCGTGTTTCCCATCGGTGCGTTCTGGTGTGGCTGATAATCCTAACCGATAAGGTGCGATCGCATATTCGGCAATTACCTTGCTAAAATCTGTCGGGAGATGATGGCACTCATCAAAAATAATCAAAGCATATTTATTTCCCAAAGATTCAGCATGAATCGCCGCACTATCGTAAGTTGCTACTAATATCGCTGTCTTATCCCGCGAACCGCCGCCTAGTAACCCCACCTCCGCATCGGGAAATGCCGCAACTAAATGTGCATACCACTGGTGCATCAAATCCAAAGTCGGGACAACAATTAACGTAGTACGCGGTGTTGCTTGCATCGCCATCTGCGCCAGATAAGTTTTACCCGCCGCCGTTGGTAGCACTACTACACCTTGTCTTCCCGCCAACTTCCAAGCCGCTAAAGCTTCACTTTGGTGGGGGTAAGGTTCCATTTCCAAACTCGGAACCAATTCTATCGGGTAAAATTCCTTCGCCTCATCAATAAACTCTACTTCTTCCCCTTGTAGTGCTTCCACCACAGCCCGGTAACGCATCGCCGGAATGCGAAATTTTTCCACACGGTCATCCCATGTAGCATAATCCATCCAAGCTTTACCGCGTGGTGGTGGGTGCAGAATTAATGTACCGCGATCGAAGGTTAATTTGGAGATGCGAGCCATTCCGAATTGCTTGGGGATTGTCCTGTACTAAGTAACAATCCTACAGTTATTGAGCAAGTAATGGGTATGAGGGTGTACTTCGACTGCACTCAGTAACCAGAGTGTAAGAGCGTAGTATGCAAGATATGTGTATAAACATATCCCGCAAGGAACTTAAGTTCCTTGCTCACAGCAAAAGTCATCTAAAGATGACTCAATGTACCCTAAATTTTTGAGTCTACTTTAGTCGACTTGAGCTATTAGCCTTGAACTTGAGTTCAAGGCGGGTGACAAAGCCAACGGTGACGCTTTCTCCACACCCACACCCTGGTTACTGAGCGCAGTCGAAGTACACCCTCATACCCCTACACCCTAAATATCAGCATTAAATCTTCATCAACTTAGAGAGACTATGTTGTGTACCAGATTTCTTTGATCCTGATGAATTTAACGGCAAAACTTAACAGACAAACTAATCCTCAGAAACTTCTGGTGTCTCTTGTTGCAGTATGGCATGGCAATATTGAATTAAAGTAGTGAGGCGATCGCTCATGGTTTGAAGTCTGGTTTTTGCTGTGGCTGCCTGCCTTGCGCCTTGGAAAAATGTGATATCAATTTCCAATAAGCGCAATTGTTTACTGATTTCCGTTTGATAAGACAGTTCTTTGGAATCTGCTGTTGCTAAAGGCACAATCTCGCGTTGAAACAACTGCTGCAAATCAGCAACACGCTGTCGCAGTTGGGTTTTGTCAAATTCCCCAGCAGTGACATCAGACCGTAACTGCACTAATAACTTTGCTAGTGCTTGATATTTATCACAATTTAAAGACATCTAGTGCCATTTAAGATAGTATTAATGACAAGAATTTTTTCTTCTACAGTATATCTTCTTGAACCACTATCACTATCACAAGCCTCAAATCCCCTTTTGAGGCTTATTCGCCATCGTAGGTTTTTCCAAATGATGCTTGTTGAAAGCTAAAATGGAGGACTACCACAAGGCAAGAGACTCATCATCCTCACACTGCATTTACCGCCCCACCAGGGACACAGGATCACCATTAGTTGATGCTGTAAACTTCGTCCATCTTACTATTTACCGATCACCTTTTGTATGAGCGGCATAGCTACTAGTACTTCAATTGACGTTACACTTCCAGAATGGCTCAATAAATGTTTACGCGAGTCATCACCCAGAAGTGTCGAACCAGAAGACCGAAGACAGAATGATGCGTCGTTAATTTGTCGAGCATTTTCTTTTGCCTATCAACTCCATCATGGACAATTTCGCAAATCTGGAGAACCGTATATTTATCATCCCGTTGCTGTAGCTGGGCTGCTACGCGATTTAGGGGGTAGTCCTGCTATGATAGCAGCTGGATTTCTTCATGATGTAGTTGAAGATACAGATGTCACAATTGAAGAAATAGAAGAGCTATTTGGCTCAGAAGTACGGCGGTTAGTGGAAGGTGTAACCAAACTTTCTAAAATTAATTTCAAAAGTAAAACCGAAAGCCAAGCCGAAAATTTCCGCCGGATGTTTTTGTCAATGGCGCAAGATATTAGAGTAATTGTAGTCAAGTTAGCAGACCGTTTGCATAATATGCGAACTCTGCAATATATGTCAGAAGATAGCCGTCGTCGCAGCGCCCAAGAAACACGAGATATCTTTGCACCTCTAGCCAACCGTTTGGGTATTTGGCATATTAAGTGGGAACTGGAAGATTTAGCTTTTAAATATCTGGAACCGGAAGCTTTTCGCCAAATGCAGCAGCATGTTTCGGAAAAACGCACGGCGCGAGAAGAAAAATTAGCTAAAGCCACAGATATTTTACGAGAACGTTTACAACAAGCTGGAATTCGCTGTTTAGATATTAGTGGTCGTCCCAAACATTTATACAGCATTTATCAAAAAATGCAGCGACAGCAAAAGGAATTTCATGAAATTTATGATTTAGCGGCGCTACGAATTATTGTCGAAACTAACGAAGAATGTTATCGGGCTTTGGCGGTTGTTCATGATGCGTTTCGCCCCATTCCCGGCAGATTTAAAGATTATATCGGTTTACCTAAACCCAACCGTTACCAGTCTCTGCACACTGGGGTTATTGGTTTAACCGGTCGTCCTTTAGAAATTCAAATTCGCACTCTGGAAATGCACCATATCGCCGAATATGGTATTGCAGCCCATTGGAAGTACAAAGAAACAGGTGGTTCTAATAGTCCGTTGACGGCGGCTGATGAAAAGTTTACTTGGTTACGGCAATTATTAGAATGGCAAAGCGACCTGAAAGATGCCCAAGAATATTTAGATAGCGTTAAAGATAACTTATTTGAAGACGATGTTTATGTGTTCACGCCCAAGGGTGATGTTGTCTCGTTAAATCCTGGTTCTACTAGTATAGATTTTGCCTATCGCATTCATACAGAAGTTGGAAACCATTGTTCAGGTGCAAGGGTAAATGGGCGGATAGTACCTTTATCTACAAGGTTACAAAATGGCGATATTGTCGAAATTCTCACCCAAAAGAATGGTCATCCGAGTTTAGACTGGTTGAATTTTGTCAGAACTTCCACGGCAAAATATCGGATTAAGCAATGGTACAAGCGATCGCGCCGCGAAGAAAACGTCACCCGTGGGCGAGACTTGTTAGAAAAAGAACTCGGTAAAACTGGTTTTGATAATTTGCTAAAATCCGATGCAATGCAGACTGTTGCGGAAAAGTGCAACTATCACAGCGTCGAAGATTTACTCGCAGGTTTGGGTTACGGCGAAATTACCTTAAATTTAGTCCTAAATCGCTGGCGGGATGTGGTCAAGGCACAGCAACCTGCCACAATGGTAATACCACCATTTGTCCCCAAAGAATCATCAGCCAAAGCTTTACGGGATGTTCCCCACAGCAGTTCCCGCGCCAGCGATTCGCCGATTCTCGGTGTTGAGGGTTTGGTGTATCATCTGGCGGGGTGTTGTACACCAATTCCCGGAGAATCAATTATTGGCGTAGTGACACGCGGTCGGGGAATTTCTATCCATCGCCAAGGCTGTCACAATTTGGATAGTGTTGAAGGCGATCGCCTAGTGCCGGTAAAATGGAATTTGGCAGTAGAAAATAGTTCTCGCCCCCACACTTACCCAGTCAATATCCAAATTGAAGCCCTAGACCGTGTAGGCGTTTTAAAGGATATTTTATCGCGGTTAAGTGACCAAGGTATTAACGTCCGTCATGCCCAAGTTAAAACAGCCAGTGGACAACCAGCATTAATGGACTTAGGCATAGATATACGCGATCGCTCCCAACTTGAACAAGTCTTTGTCCAAATTAAAAAAATGAGCGACATCATCAATATTCGCCGCGTCGGTCAAGCAGAGGAGTAAATGTTTTGAGGTGACAGGTGATAGGTGACAGGTGATAGGTGACAGGTGATAGGTGACAGGTGACAGGTGATAGGTGACAGGAGTAGACAATATTTACTCAGCACTCCAAACCCAGCACTCAGCACTCAGCACTCAGCACTCAGCACTCAGCACTCAGCACTCAGCACTCAAAACTCAGCACTCAAAACTCAGCACTTTCCTGTAAAAACTTTCCAACCCAGCAACACAAGCCTGGTCATCAAATAATAAATGATGACGCTGGCTGATTTTTTCGGCAATGTGGTTTCGCCAAGTTGAGTCTAGTCCCAACTTAACGGCGATATCAATATATTCTGCTTCATTGGCGGCGATGGTTTCAGTCACTCCCAGCATTTTCAGAAAGCTATCTGAGTGACGACCACGCATAAATTCTCCTGGACAAGTGACAACAGGGAGATTACAAGCGATCGCTTCTAAGGTAGTATTACCACCAGACCAAGTAAAAGTATCCAAATAAACATCTGATAATAAATTAATCATCAGATAATCTAGGCGATCGGGAATATTTAAAAATACACAATAATCTTCACTGTTTAAACTTATCGCTGCAAAAGCACGTTGTAAACGCGACCGAAGTAAAGTTCCTCGCAAAAATACAAATTTAGCTTGCGGTATGCGACTGGCTATTTCTGCCAAAATAAAATCATACTGGGGTAAATACTTAAACGGTGCTTGGCAACATAAATAAATCACCGCATCATCTGAAAGGTGAAAATCTGAACGAGTTTTGATGATTGGCGGAATATAAGGTTTGGGGTAAGATACACCAATATTAGGTAAACGAATTAGTGTTTCCGAATAATGTTCTTGGGCATTTTCCGGTTCCATTAACTCACTTGATAAAAAATAATCAATTGTTGGTAAACCAGTTGTTACCGGATGTCCCCAAGCTACACACTGCACAGGCGCAAGTCTGAGTGCAGCAATTTGCATTGTTTGTGGGTTCATGCCAATTTCTGGAAACACTAAAATATGTAAATTATCAGCAATTACTTGTTCACAAACTCCCGGCAAGTTATAAGGAATATGGTGAAAAACATCACTATATTCTTGAAATTGTTCTGTAACTGGATCTGGGTCATTACCTGTATAGTAACAGTAAATTTCAAAGTCTTGATGATTACAATAACGTAGCCAACCAGTTAACCATAATGTGCCACTATAAGAATGTAAATAATGTGAAAGATAGCCAACGCGGATTTTTGGCTGTGGCTGGAGTTTTGGCATAGATAAAGGCGCAACCCATTGGGGATAGTTAGCCGCCATAATGTCATGCACTAACTGTCCATATTGACGTTGTAAATCTCGGTCATTTTGGGCTTGATAAGATAAATAAAAGTTAGTTAGACGACCTATACCATTGAAGGCATTAATTTTTTCTTCTGGAGTATTTAAGCTAGTGTTTTGAATTAAATCTTGTAAGCCTTGGGTGTAACGCTGACGATAAAATTCTATTTCATCTACATAATTATAAATGCTAGGTACTGTTAAATATTTCAGCAGTTTAAAAGTATAATCATCCGGCAAGCATATACAAGCATGTTCCGCACTAGCAATTGCTTCTTGTGTTCTACCATCACGCCGCAAGTCGATGATTAAAGAAAAATGCAAACTCCCTTCTGTGGGATAGAGTGCGATCGCCTGATGTAGTGTTGTATAATAAGCCTCATTTTGCTGAGAGCTTCTGTAACAATGAATTAAATTTCTGTAAATTTCTAAGTTATTGATTTGCAATCCTAGCAGTTTTTGATATTGTGCGATCGCTCCTTGCCAATATCCTATTTGAAATAATCTATTTGCTAAATCATAAATCAATTGCACTATTGATATAGTACTAAATTCATCAATTGCATATTCAGAAATATTAGTGATTGAGGCTGGATGAATGTTATCTAAAATAATTCGCGCATGAACTTGATGAGATATCATCTCCCATTGCTGAAAATCCGAACTATCAACTAGCGAAACTTCACAACCTGCACTAACATCAGCATCATCCGCCATCAGCAGATTCATCAATACACCAGACAATACTAAATTAGCAACATCTTCCGCAACATCGCTAATATCAATCATTAGATTTATCTGACTACTAGCAGGATGATTATTGACTGCATAAATTACCTTTTCTAAATCTTGATAAAGATTATCTTCTGCCTGTGACCAGTCAAGAAAAACAATTATATTAATATCGTTAGTATTTAGAAAATCTGAATCATTACTCAATTCTTCTGTGGTGCTAATCAAGTTATCTTCTCCTTCTTTTTAAACTAGAGTGAGTGCCTTAATACTAAAGCACTCACCATTAACTAAAATTATTCAAACTGTTAGTTCAAACTTTATAAAACACAAAGTTGATTAATAAAGCTTTCTAGTTCATAAGCTGGTAGTGTCTCTATTGGGAGTTCTGCCACAATTGCCTTATCTTCATATCCTAAAATAATTCGGCTGCTGAGACGAGGTAATAAAGCTTGCCATTGAATATCTGCTAAACTACCAACCAAAGCAATTTCTAATCCCTCACTGATATCTAAGTCCTCTTCCATCAAAAGATTCATGGTGATGCCAGAAAGTAATAGTTCTGCATCCTCAGTGGAAATATTACTGGTGTTAATTAATAAAGTAGTTTTTTGACTATCTGGATAAGTTGCGATCGCTTTAATTACAGATTCCAATTCTAACCCCAGCAACTCTTCCGATTGCGACCAATCAGGGAAAACAATAACATTAATTTCCTTCAACTTCAAAGATAGCAGACTAGCATTAATCAATGTAGTACTAACAATATCAGCCATTTTCGTCCAAGAAAATTTTTGTGCTTGCGCCAAACCAGCCTCAATCAATGCTTGACGAACCCTCGGCTTTTGGATATCACATAAAGCATTTACCATTCCATCTACATCATCATCCTTCACATATATTGCAGCCTCTCCTGCTACTTCTGGAATTGAAGCATTCGGACAAGTAATCACCGGACAACCACAAGCCATTGCTTCAACAATTGGCATCCCAAAACCTTCATATTTAGAAGGATAAACCAATGCCACTGCACCAGAATAAGCTGTTGCTAACTCCTCATCACTAAGTTGCAACATATAAACAGAACTACCCGACGTACAAACTCTAAATTCTGGCGCTAATACCCCACCACTACCTGTACAAATAATATCGAATCCATAGCTACTGGCAAGCTGAGAAAATGCTTGGAAGAATAGCATACTATTCTTATAACCATTACTAGCCCCAACTACAATAAAGTAAGGCTTTGTAATACCATACTTCGATTTAAAACTATTAACCTCTTCAGATTTTGCTGGTGAAAAATTACTATTAACACCACAATGAGCAACAGTAACAGAATCTACAGATATTTCTGGGAAATATTTGTTAATGTCACGCGCTGTATGTTGAGAAATAGCAATGTAAGCAGATGCACTTTGAATCGCTAAATGCTTTTCTCGCCACATAGGATTATTAATTACATCCCATCCCAACACCTCTGGTATCATATCGTAAGCCATGAATACAGAAGGTGTTGTTAATGAGGTTGTATAGTAAGAAGAGATAAATAAATCTGCACCTTCCTCATCACATATTTCTTGAAGCATCTGTTTATCTGTATCGGTATCGTTATAGTCATAAACAGGGATTGTACGATAACGGATACCATTAATTTTGGGTGCTGTATTGCCTCTATCTAATACTAAAATGTGATTAGCAAATTCACTATTTGACCATTGCTCTAGCAAACTCCGCCAAACTCTAGCAATTCCTGTTTGATAGAGTTGAAAGAAGACACCATCAATTAAAATATTACGTCGAGGTAAAGTTTGAGATTTGGCTTTAGCTAGTTCGTAAATTTTAATAGTTTCTTGAATATATTTATCCCAACTGAAATTCTGAGCTTGTTGAAGGGATTTTTTCGCTAAGTTTTTTCGCAATTCTGGTTCAGAATATAATCGCAGTATATTATTCTCAAGTCCTGATGTGTCATTAGGATCAAGCATAATTCCAGCATCTCCAACAACTTCGGGTAAAGAAGAAGTATTCGATGTAATTACCGGAGTTCCGCATTGCATAGCTTCTAATGGTGGTAAGCCAAAACCTTCATAAAAGGACACATATAAAAATGCTAATGCACCGGAATATAAAGGTGCTAAATCTTCATCAGGTACAAAACCTGTAATAATAATTCGGTCTTTTAATTCTTGGAATTTGTCTATTTCTGCAAAAATTTCTTCATATTGCCATCCTTTTGTACCTACCAATACTAGATTGAGGTCATGAATATTATGGGTTTGAATTAGTCTCAAAAAAGCCCGAATAACATGAGCAATATTTTTTCTTGGCTCTAGGGTTGATAAAGTTAAGAGATAAGGCTGATTAGGAATTTTATATTTTTGTTTAACTTGGTTAATTACGTCTGAATCAGTACAAGGATAAAATTTTTCTTGATCAGCAGCTAAATGTGTAACTAAGACTTGATTGTGATTGAGATTTTGTCGATATGCACAAATATCTTGTTGTGTAGATTCAGAAATACAGCAGACAAAATCATTTGGATCTATCTGGTCTATAATTGTTTTAACTATATGTTCTGAATTATAGTTAAAATATTGTGGATAAAGAATTGGAATTAAGTCATACAGTGTGATGATTCTGGTAGCAAAGTAGATATTGTGAGGTAAAGGATAATAAGTCGAGTGATAAATGTCTATATTTAAATCTTGTAGTTGTGATAAATAAAATACGGGAAGATTTTTATACTCTAAATTTTGATTTATATAAATTTGACAAGCCTCCAATAAATCAGGCTCACTAGTACATAAATAAATACAACACTGTGGAGATTTTAGTAGTCCTTTTAAAAGATTTTCTGTAACTCTAAAAACTCCAGTTTTAGCAGTTTCTAAGATAGTCCCTAAACCTAGGACAGCAATATCTAATGCTATTTTAATTTCTGTTATTTGATTCAATAATGAAACTTTTCTTATTTCTTTAATAGGACTCTGGCATAAATTATTAAAAACATTAGGTACAAGCTTATTTTCTGTAAGTAAATGTAAAGTAATTCCGTTGTAAGATATATTACTGGAATAAAAGTTTAAATTGTACTTGTCTGCAATTATTTCTAGAGATTTTAATGTATATATTGATGTGTGTTGTCCTTCTTGCGGTACGTAGTACCACCATTCATCAGGCTTAGGATTATTTATAGGTAGAATTTCTGTACTAAACAAAATATTTCTAGAAAATTTTAAAATATTTTCTATCTCTTCTATAGGATTAACAAAATGCTCAAAAACCTCAAACGCGGTGACTAATTCATAAGATTCATTTCCATTTGTTGTATAACCTTTTGCAAATATATTATTACAGAACTTATCTAGCCAATAAAAATCAAATCCTGAATCTCTCATCATTCTCACAAATAAACCATAGCCAGCACCATAATCTAAAAATCGGGACTGATGATTAAATATATTAAAAATAATTTGATATGCTTTTTGAGAACAATATTGATTACGAAATAATAAACCACTATCACTTTTGCCTATAACATCAGAGTAAGCTTCTTCTAGCCAGTAAGGCTCTTCTGTTTGAACAAAACCACAATTAGAACATTGAAAATAATTGACATTATATTTATTTAATAAAAGATTTTTCCCAAAAAAGTGACTATTAGAATTACAGATTTTACATTTCATAGATATGATTAATCTTTTTGAAAGATTACTGATAGTAAATTTGCTTATTGAAATCCAAGAAAAATTAATAGCGATCGCTCTAATTTTGCTGTTTCTTAATCTGCTCTAAAACAGTTTTGTAGTCTTGCCTGTCAGGATGCAGTTTAACTAGCTTTTCCATAATCTCAATCGCTCCTTTGGGATCTTTTAAATGCACTCTAGCTATAGCTAATTTCTCTAAAGCCGCTTGGTTGTTTGGTTCTCGTTGCAAAACTAGTTCATAACCCCGTGCTTGTTCCTGTAAAGAAGACTCAACAGATACATTCTTTTTCTGAGACTGCTGATGAGCTTGTGGTATTCCACTAATCACACCAAATACCGTAGAACCAACGAAAGAGGCTAAACCTACTACCGTTAAAATCCTTTTCTTTAGGTCAATTTTCTTTTGGCGAGAAATAATATAGTCATCCCCAGAACTAGACATGTCTCAATAGTTGCTGTCAAAAATACTGAGATACCAGCAAGCCTCCAGTTATCAGAGTACCCACCACCCCAGGGAAACTAACATGATGGCTGTAAAGTTTTGAAAATTCTTCAGACGGTACGTAAGAACTACTTGAATGAAGACTTGCAATTATTCGCGTGACAAGGAAGACAAGGAGGACAAGGGAGATAAGGCTTCACCGTGAGCTTCAACCGAACGGACTAGGTTTTGAACACCTACACCCTTACACCCATTATTCAAGACAAGCTTTGTGCGCTAGTTTAATCTCTGCTAAAGAATTAATTTTTTATAAATTTTTGTAATAAATCTATCTAATGTCAGGTGTTTGCGATATTGTATATTACGTCTAAATATACGCGGTAAACTCTCCTTAGCCGTGTCTTAAACGACTTCAAACCAGCCTAAAATTCTTGTTTTTCTAACAAGTACTCACATACTCATGGCTGATGTAGATAAAATTCTGCAAATTCAACTTGTGTTATCAATGCAACTTTCAAAACAGTTAGTTTTTTCGTGACGCATAGACGATCGCTTGTGAGTAAAAATTTCAGTTTTGTGGTGGTAATTACCGTACAAAACCGAATTTATGCAAAAACAAGCAGGGTTTGTTATGGTATAGTTAGAAAGTTAAGACTAGCTTTACCAATTCCAACGCTCTACGCATCGATAACAATTGCCTAGCGGAAAGCAGTTTTGATTAAGCATTTACCTAAACGAAATCTGAACTTAATCATAGGTTATGACTCAGCAAGTAATTCACCCAATGGTGAAATTGCAGCGTAACGTGCAATCACTCGTAGAATCAAATATCATCAAACCCACTGATAGCATTTGGAAAATTGCCTTTCTCTATGGCAATGACTGGCAGCACTGGAAACAGGAACTGTTGGACTTTGGCTTCAGTATGCAAGACCCAATCAGTGAACTGTTGGCAGTGGAAGCTTGGGATGAAGAATAGGAAATAGGGAATAGGGAGTAGGGAGTAGGGACTAAGAAAAATCACGACTCCCTACTTACGACTCCCCACCTCCAAATTTATACCTTGCAAGCTGTTAAAGCATTGGCTAATTCCCTAGCGGTTTGATAGCGATCGCGTGGTAACGGCTCTGTTACACGTTCAATCACCTCTCGAATTTGGGGTGTAATCGTGGGAGAGTTAGCCACATCAAACCGAAAATTTCGTCCTTTTTGGCGGAAGAATTTAAAGGGATTTTCCCCAGTCAGCAGAAAAATTAGTGTTGGCCCAATGGCATATAAATCTGATTGAATCAGAGGTTGTCCCCGTTCTTGTTCGGGGGCGCAATAACCTTCTGCACCAATGCGTGTACCTGGTGTTGTGCCAATTTCTTTCACAGCACCAAAATCTAACACCACGATGTGATTATTGGCATTTCGCACCATCAGGTTAGCGGGTTTAATATCACGATGAATCAGTGGTGGTTCTTGGCTATGCAAATAGTCTATAATTTCGCAGGTTTGAATCATCCAGGCGATCGCTTGGCTAGGCGTTACAGGCCCAGTCATCTGGACTCGTTTTTCTAAATCTTGCCCATGTACTAATTCCATAGCCAAGTATTTTTTACCACCGTCAACAAAAAAGTCATAATACCTGGGGATACCTGGATGATGGAGAGATTTCAGCGTATTGGCTTCTCGCTCAAATAATTCTTGGGCTTTAGCTATTTTTGCCATATCAGCATTCATTTGCTTTAAGACCAAAAGTTGGGGATTTCCACTCATCCAGCCTTGTGTATCCCAAGCTAAATATGTGGTTCCCATACCTCCTTGTCCCAAAGTTCGCAACACCTGATACTGACGAATCGTCTGTTGCACTGAAAGAGGTTGACCACAATGAATACAAAATAAATTTTGCGGAGAATTACCTTCATGGGTGCAAGTGTAAGCCGCCCTAGCAGGGTCTTGATTTGTCGGCACAAATCCAGCCAACTTTTCTGACTCTGCATTAGTCGCTGGCGATATCTCCTGAATTTGAAATTGCAGTATTGGCCCTCCCTGCGCCAGTTGTAAAACTGCATTGTGCGGTAGAGGACTTTGAATTACCAAAATGCCATTGAGAAACGTACCATTTGTACCTTGACTATATATCTGCCAAGATTCTTCATGATTATCAGTACTGACTTGCCTGAGTTCTAGATGATGTCGGGAAACCAAACTATCGGATAAAACCACATGATTGTCTGCCGCTCGACCAATACGAATGACGGCGGAGTTATCAAAGCACCACTGTTTCAGGGGTGTTTTGTGTTGCGGTTCTAACAGCGTCACAATAACCACAATCAAACCTGCATAAAAAATAGGGAGTAGGGAGTAGGGAGTAGGGAGTAGGGAGTAGGGATGAGGAAAAACTCGAAGCTAACCTCTAATCTCTAGCCTCTAGCCCCGGAATTGTCCATGTTTGGTCGGACTTTTGCCCGCACCAGTATTGCAGTAATGTTGTCATGACCATTTTTTTGGTTTGCCACATCAATTAATTCATTGACACCCCGTTCTAAGCTTGCGCCAGAACTTAATAAAGGAAGTAAATGACTCTTCCAGTGGGTTTCTAGTAAATCATTATCTGATAAACCGTCAGAGGCGAGAATTAGCAAACTATCTTCATTAATGTCAAAAAACTCTACATCAGGATCGATGGCGCTTTCGTCACGCGGCCCTAAAGCTTGGGTTAATTGATAAGCATCAGGACGGGCATAAGCTATGCTGGGTTCTACTCCCCGCGCAATTTCTCTTTGTCCAACTTCATGGTCTACGGTGATTTGTTCGAGTCCGCGTTTGCGGGTTAAGCGGTAGAGACGGCTATCGCCCACATGAGCCACTACAGCTTCGGTATCTTGAATTACCAAAATTACCAAAGTTGTACCCATCCGCCCAATACCCGATCGCGCATCTTGTTGATTTAGCTGATAAATTGCTTGATTAGCTAAATAAACAGCCTCACGCATATTTGCTTCGGTTGGGCGCTGGTTGGTTTGCCAGAATTCTTGGAAGTATTGTTTGACAGTGTTAACAGCCAATTCACTCGCTATTTCCCCACCCGCATGACCACCCATTCCATCACAGAGAATATATAAACCACGGGCTTGGTAGACGCGGTTTCTGGGAAGTTCTAGCTTCTCAATTTTCGTGTCGATGCCAAAGTAGTCTTCGTTGTGTTGACGCTGACGACCTACATCGGTGCATCCCACATCTTCGAGACTGCTTAATTGCATTGACAGCACGATGGTGGGTAAGTCGTCGCTTCTTCCAGAACTGTCTTCGTCTGGATCATCTTCTAGCTGAATGATCGTGGGTGCTGTGGGATGTTGGTGAGCGGTGGGAGAAAAACTAGGAATTGCTGAGGTTTCTAGGTCTGAGGCGATCGCTTCTAGGCGCGATCGCAACTGGGCAATCATTTGAATTTTCCCTAGTTTCAAATCCTCCAAAATCTGCAATACCGCACCAAACTGCGTCCGTTGGGACTGTCTAAATAATTCCTGCCAAATTTCCCCCAAAACTTTTACACTAAACGGCTGTTCTGTTAGTGATAATGTTTCGTCTTCGGCTATGTCATCGGCTTCTGCTTCACTTTCCCTATACAATCTTGCCAAAGCCAATGTTTGGTCTTCATCCAAGCGCAGATTCGATAACTCCAACAAACTTTGGCGACATCTCACAGGTTCCAACACAGCCCACAGTTGGGTCATTTGATAAAACCAATGTAAAATTTGTAACGAGCTTGTTGTCTCTTCTTTCCACAAATCAATTAACAAAGGCCAATCAGAACGGTCTTCAATTAAGAGAACCTGGGTATTTCCTTCCTGCCAAGCATCGTGGATTGCTGGTATTTCTACTTGACATTTCGCCTGTAATTGTACGTAAGCTTTAGCTAATTTAGGAATGTCAATTTCTTGACCTGTTACGGTGAGCCATCCTTGGTTTTGATTGTCTAAAATAGCTCCAATTGGTGATATTTGATACGGCTGACAATCTAAAACTCGTACACCTACTTCAGTTTGTTGGGCATTGTCATCAAAGATTGCCAAGGGTTCTAGCAGTTGATAGCGTTGTTCTTTATCTATGTAAGAACCTGCTTTCAACACAGGTCTAGCAGCAAGCGGTAAAGTATATTCCGTGGAAAGAGGTAAAGTTGGTAAATCATCCTGATCATCTAGCCAACTGCCTAATTCCCAGTCCCCACCTTCTTCTTTAGTGACAATTGCCCACCAAACTGTCCCACATTCAGCACCGCAGTTATGACAACTTTGGGCATGTAATGGCACTTCCGTACCACATTCATGACAAGCATGATGAGTCAAGGAAGTGCCACAGTTTTGGCAAAATTTATTAGCATTGGGGTTCTCAAATTTACACTGAGGGCAAATCAGCATAGTGGAAGTTCCTTTATTCCCGTTCCAAGGTGCTTCTAGCCACTAATATCCAAAGTGCCACAATTAACTGCCCCTGCCTACAGTAGACCTACAAGAGATTGTGGTTTCACCAGTGAATGTTGGTGGCAGTATTAATTGTGACGCATCTTAGCTAAATATTTCAGATACCTGCAAATAAATTTTGTTCTTGTCCAAGGGGAGCAGCAATTTCTTAGTAAGAAACTGGTATAATTATACTCCCTTTTATCCCTGACGCTGCAATGGTAATTGCACCATAAAACAAGTACGATTTGACCTGCTGTCTACCTCAATTGTTCCTTCTAATTGCTTAATTAATTTCTGGACTAATGCCAATCCTAAGCCTGTACCGCCTTGCTTCCACGGGTCATTACTGGGAATGCGGTAGAATTTGTCAAAAATATGGGGTAATTCCGAACTAGGGATTTCTACACCCGCATTAATCACTTGAAACTGCATATTATGGCAATTTAATGCCACAGCAACAGTGATTTCAGCCTCTGGAGGGCTGAATTTACAGGCGTTGGTCAGCAGTTCGATAAAGATGCGTTCTAGGCTAAAAGGATCACAAACCAATGGCGGTAGATGCGGAGCTATACGTAGGTGGATTTTTTGCTTGCAGATACCTCGGTTACGGGCATGAAATAGCTCTACAACTCGCCGCAGCCATTGTTGGACTTGAATAGTTTCCAGCACCCAAGGTTGAGCGTTGCTATCTAAGCGTTGCAAATCCAGAAAGTTATTAATCAGGTTGATTTCCCGTTCGCACTCGTTATCTAAAATGGCAAAATAGCGGGCGGCTTTTGAGCGTTCGGCTGGCGGTTTAGCCATTTCCTGCACAAAATTTTGTTCTGGCTGTAGTGCAATTCCTAACATTTGAATTGCCATTTTCATGTTTGTCAGTGGTGTGCGGAGTTCATGGGAAACTGTGCTGAGAAATTCTTCCTTGAGGTGAGTCAGACTTTCCATTTCTGCTAACTGTACCTGCTTTGCAGTTTGGTTAGTTGCTTGGCTGACTTCTGGTTGGCGAATTTCTTCACATACCATCAAAATTACCGGACTTTTCTCAGGATATTCACCATCAGGTAAGATTTTGAGAGTTGTTTTCACCTGGGTAATTTTACTATCAGGACAGTGGAGGCGATATTCTGCCTTGATCGAATGGTTGGGGTAAACAGCACTGAACAATTCAATGAATGTTTCCGATAATCTTTGTCTGTCTGATAATTCCAGCAAATTAAATACAGAGGTTTTGATCAATTCTTCTGGTTTGTAACCCAGCAAGTTAGCGCCGAATTGGTTGATAGAAAGAATTATCCCGGCTGCATTTACACTCAAGTAAATTGCTGGAGTATGTTCATACAGACTGCGATACCAATGGAGTTCTGCTTGTGTACGCCGCAGCATATCTGCTGTGTACAGTTCTAAATCCGAGGTGCGTTCAGGCACAAGTTCCAAGCGAGCCGGAGAGGCTGACAAGGTATCTTGTTGTGTGTGTGTTTGATGCCAGAGCGATCGCTGATTTAAGCTCATAAGACCTAAACTTGTACTCACAGGCTAACGTTCATTAATAGGGAAAGGGAAGAAAAAAGTTCATTATAATTTTTTTGGCAAAATTTAGCCAATTACAGGCAAAAAATATCTTTCCCAGTTTTTAATGCTTTCCTTGAATAGCTGACATTCACAGATTAATTCTCACGTTTATTTACATCTATTTATTAATTAAGAGAATTGAGACTTTTGAGTTTTAGATTCAGAAGACTTGTTCAGTAGTAATTTAAGTTCTGATGCGCTCAAGTCGCGCCACTGACCGAGTTGTAGTCCGTCTAAATTAAGCTGGGCTATGCTTACCCTAATCAGTCGCA
The DNA here is from genome assembly GCF_014698045.1 of Aulosira sp. FACHB-615. GTDB lineage: Bacteria > Cyanobacteriota > Cyanobacteriia > Cyanobacteriales > Nostocaceae > Nostoc_B. The sequence continues at coordinate 102,277 of NZ_JACJSE010000015.1, read as the reverse complement.
AAGTGGGAAAACCTACAGCCGCCGTCATTCGCCGCACCTGACGATTTTTGCCCTCTGTTAAAGTCATTTCTAGCCAAGCCGTTGGTACATTTTTGCGAAATCTGATCGGTGGGTGGCGATCGCCCACTGGTGGATCTACGGTTAACAGCCTCACTTGGGCAGGTCGTGTGCGGTAATCTTTGATTTCTACACCCCTTTGCAATTTGGTTATAGCATCTGGATCGGGAATCCGCTCTACCTGTACCCAGTAAGTTCGCTGATGGCCAAAACGCGGATCAGCAAGCCGATGTTGCAATTTACCATCGTTTGTCAACAGTAATAACCCCTCACTATCCCAATCCAAACGCCCCACCGGATAGACATCAGGCACATCAATATAATCTTTGAGGGTACTATGGTTTGGTGTTTCCTGCGTAAATTGACTGAGAACACCATAAGGTTTGTGAAAGATTAAATACCGAAAGCTATTGCTCATTAGATATTACAGATTTTTGCTACTCCTAGAAGCCTCAATTTAGACTTAACAGGGTTGATTAAGTGAAATTATGCAAAAATTTGGGAATTTTAATAAAAACAGATAAAGATGAGTTGATGATGCTGAACTCTAAGATTTGTAGGCGTTCTTTCTTGTTCCTGGGTGGTGCTTCCTTAGTCAAAGGATTGACATGGGATCTACCTGCGACTGCTCAAACCGTCCAAATTAAAAAAGCCAAAATAAACGGCATTTCTTTTTATCAGACAATTATTGACCTGACTGACCCCCAAACTTTCATCACCATTGGTTTAGCCAAGAATGCCACTTTTGCTAATACACAGCAGAAAAGTAGCGGAGATGAAGAATTTAGCAAAATCGTATCTCGTTATCGAGCAGCCGTGATTGCCAACGGCACTTTTTTCGCCAAAAATGCCCAAAAAACAGTGATGGGTAATATGGTAGCAGGCGGTAGATTTTTGAAATACAGCCAATGGGAAAATTTCGGCACTACCTTGGGTTTGCGAGTTGGCAATCAACCAGAAATGATTACTGCACGGGCGGATGGTAAACCAGAATGGCATCAACATTGGTTTTCTCTTACCTGCGGCCCCCGATTGTTAAGACAGGGACAAATTTGGCTCAACCCAGGACTAGAAGGATTTAAAGATCCTCATGTTTTAGGTAAAGGCGCACGTACAGCCATTGGTTTCCCCGCCGACGGCAAAAAGTTATTTTTGGTGAATTTTGACAGTAGCTTAAGTTTGCAGCAAACAGCACAAGCCATGAAAACAATCGGCTGTCACGAAGCCATGAATTTAGATGGTGGTGCTTCCAAAGCTTTAGCAGCAAACAATAAAATTTTAGTCCCGGCTGGCAGACCCCTAACAAATGTGATTGTTGTCTATGATGCCAAGAATCCGGCTCCAGCAGCTTTAAAACAAGATTGGATGAGATTTCAACAAGGCGATCGCCCGAAAATATCTGGTGTTTAGCAAGGCGAGGTGCGATCGCTTTCAGTAGCAATAATAAATTTGGAATTCCAATAACTGACAACTTTGGGATTCCATATTATTACTTTGCGTCTATGCGCGAGATAAAATAATTACGTAAGCGAGTCCACCAGTTTCATTATTTCCAACTCAAATACGCCAAAGTTCTATGACCCTTGCTAAATCTTCTGAACTAGGCATTACCCATCTCCCCGACCATACTGAATTACCAGAGTCCGACGGAACCTTTGTGAAAAACTTTCAAGAACATCCTCAAAGTCTCCTACTCACAGACTCTATCACAGACGTATTACAGCAACTACATCCTGATCAGCAGTTTGCCATTGGTCAAGATAGCGGTATTTACTGGCGTTTAACAGAACCACCAGAAAAAGGCGCAGAAGCACCAGATTGGTTTTATGTACCAAATGTACCACCAATGTTAAACGGTAAGTTTCGCCGTTCTTATGTCTTGTGGCAAGAATACGTCGCACCCTTAATTGTCCTAGAATTTGTCTCTGGTGATGGTTCAGAAGAACGGGACAAAACACCCCTAACTGGTAAATTTTGGGTGTATGAGCAGGCAATTAGAGTGCCATTTTACGGGATTTATGAGTTTAGCAAAGCTGCGGTGGAAGTCTATCACTTAGTAGATGGCAAGTATCAATTACTGCCAGCAAATGAAAGAGGTCACTATTCTATTCCACCGATGGGTGTGGAATTAGGGATTTGGCAAGGACAATATAAAAACATGGCAGCGCCTTGGTTGCGCTGGTGGGATACAGAAGGAAATCTTTTGTTGAATAGTGATGAAAAGTCTCAACAATTAACACTACAGTTACAACAAGAACAGCAAAAAGCCGAACGCTTGGCAGAAAAGTTGCGTCAAATGGGGATTGACCCTGATCAATTGTAGAGAGCGATCGCTTTCAGCATCCATATAGATTGAGTTTCCCAAGGCTACAAGCCATTGGGAAAATTAGCGTTTCACAACAAAATCTAAAAATCTTAACTAAGATGCTTGGAAATTTTAGAAGTTGGGGTTAAAGTATTTCTAGGAACCTTACCCAAGATTTTTGAAAACCAGGTATGTCAAAAATAATATACGATGTCATCCAAAGGTTTGAGGTAGAAGATGGCATTCCGCGCTTGCTATCAACCAACATCCAAGTAATTCAAGGTGGCGAGGACTTACTATCCTTGGCTACTACTATGCTTGCTCAACTTGGTTTCTATGAAAAGTTTGAGGAGAATCGAACATCTCAATATATTGGGTACAAATTTAAAAATCCCAAGAAAGGAGCTAAACGTTATCAACTGATAATAACGCCTCGTAAAGAGGGTTTATGTGTTGCTATATCGAAGGATATTCTGGAAGGAGATACTTTAAATCTAGAGTATTTTTATGGGAATGATGCTCACTATGATGTTTATTGGTCTACTCTAGGTAGAGTTTGGATTTTGCCTAGTAAAGAAAATATATTTTGGCAATCAATACAAACTCGCTATCCAAATCTTTTAGAAATTGCTGAAACTACAGGTTCTTTGATACTTAATAAGCGTGATGAACTTGAGTATCATCTAGGAGATATTGGAGAAAATAGTGATTTTCCTGAAATAAAAGTAGAAAATATTATTGATTCCCCAGAAAAGTTTGATGTCAACAGTTTAGGAAGTAGCGATTCTTATGTTGTGGTGAATGATGACTCGTTATTCCCATACAGTTGGCAAGTATATATAACTTCAACTGAAGTTTTAAAAGAATTTATTGGTTACTTTGCAAAAATTTTAATGGAGCAATGTTAATGTCTTTAAGAATTAAAAGACTTATAAATACTTACGAAGAAAGAATGCTAGAGTTTTTACAAACTTGCATTGATGAGAATTATAAAATTCATACGCAAGTTAGTTTATGCCAATTCTGTGAAATGAATGGCTACCTTGATTTAGAGCTAAGAAGGTTCTTCTTTAGTTCCAATGTAGATGCTCTCATTACAGATAAAGACTATAAACCATGTTTAGTGGTAGAGTTTCAGTCTTCATATCATGACTCTCTTGAAGCAAGAGAACGTGATTTAAAAAAAGCGACTTTGTTGACTCGTGCTGGTATTCCTTTTTTGTACTCACGAGTTAAAGATTTTGGGTTATTGCAACTTTACTCTCAGAGTGAAAAGGTAGTATTTAACTTATTTACAGGAGACGGTCGTGAGAATGCTAGAAACTTAATTAGAAAGTACTACACACCATCTATTTTTGTTAATGTATAGACATCTTCCGCGCTCTTCTTTGCGCCTCTGCGCGGCAGTCGCTTCAAGTCGGGAAACCCGCCCAACGCGCTGCCTTGCCTTTGCGTGAGATAAAAAATATTGTTGGCTCACAAAACATCTAACAGTGAGTTATACCGCCTCAATCACACCACAGCATATTCATAAAGTAATAACAGAAATAGCGATCGCACTCCCCCACACCTCATAAATTGTTAACCTCCTTGTCCTCAACCGTAAGCAAAATGGTACAATCTACATCCATGCTAGGGGTGCCTGAGATTTCAGGCTGAGATCACACCCTTAACACCTGAGTCTGGGTAATACCAGCGGAGGGAAGCTGTTTATTGAGGATTTCAATCATGCGGAAAGAATGGGTTGCCAAGCGGCGTGGGCAGAGCAATGTAACTCAAATGCACTACGCACGTCAGGGTGTTATCACCGAAGAAATGCACTACGTTGCTCAACGGGAAAATCTTCCTGCTGACCTAATTCGTGAGGAAGTAGCGCGGGGACGGATGATTATCCCGGCTAACATTAATCACACCAACCTAGAGCCAATGGCTATTGGTATCGCCTCTAAGTGCAAAGTGAATGCTAATATCGGTGCTTCACCCAACTCTTCTAACCTTCAAGAAGAAGTAGATAAATTACAGTTGGCGGTGAAATATGGCGCTGATACCGTGATGGACTTATCCACAGGTGGCGGTAACTTAGATGAAATTCGTACCGCGATTATTAACGCTTCACCCGTTCCTATTGGGACAGTTCCAGTCTACCAAGCATTAGAAAGCGTCCACGGCAGAATTGAAAACCTCACCGCCGACGACTTCCTCCACGTCATCGAAAAACACGCCCAGCAAGGGGTAGACTATCAAACCATCCACGCTGGCATCTTAATGGAGCATTTGCCTTTAGTCAGAAGCCGCATCACAGGAATAGTTTCTCGTGGTGGTGGTATTTTGGCACGGTGGATGTTGCATCACCACAAACAAAACCCGCTTTACACCCACTTCCACGACATCATTGAAATTTTCAAGAAATATGATGTTTCTTTCAGCTTAGGTGATTCTCTGCGCCCTGGCTGTACCCATGATGCTTCCGACGCTGCACAATTGGCAGAATTAAAAACCCTCGGACAGTTAACGCGCAAAGCCTGGGAACACAATGTACAGGTGATGGTAGAAGGGCCTGGACACGTCCCAATGGATCAAATTGAATTTAATGTCCGCAAGCAAATGGAAGAGTGTTCCGAAGCACCATTCTATGTGTTGGGGCCTTTGGTAACAGATATTGCTCCTGGCTATGACCACATCACCTCTGCTATTGGCGCAGCAATGGCAGGTTGGTATGGGACAGCTATGTTGTGCTACGTTACACCCAAAGAACATTTAGGGCTACCTAACGCTGAAGATGTTCGTAATGGGTTAATTGCCTACAAAATAGCAGCCCACGCCGCCGATATTGCCAGACATCGCCCAGGTGCAAGAGACAGAGACGACGAACTCTCCAAAGCTCGTTATAACTTCGACTGGAACCGCCAGTTTGAATTATCCCTCGACCCAGAAAGAGCGAAGGAATATCACGACGAGACCTTACCCGCAGACATCTATAAAACTGCTGAGTTTTGTTCAATGTGCGGGCCTAAGTTCTGTCCGATGCAAACTAAAGTTGATGCTGATGCGTTGACTGAATTAGAGAAGTTCTTGGCTAAAGAAGCTGTAGTACAAGGTTAAGATAATTTTCGTGAAACATCGTTATTGGGTTGAACCTAGTAACGATGTTTTCCAAGGGTTTCAAGCCCACATCCAGAATTTATTGTAGTTGCCACGCGATCGCTTTTAGAACTACATACTTGATATAAAAATATTATTTACTTAAATGACTCGTCAAGTTCATGACCAATTTGCTAAAGAATATTTAGAAGAGTTATTAACAGGTCTAGGAACGATTAAAAATAGCGAAAAAGTTAAAAGTGAAGTTCAAGAAATTGATGTTTGGTTTGAGCCGTTTTCTCCTCCACCCAAAAACAATTTACCTTTGGGTTTATTAGGAAAAATGGCAACAACTCAGTGTTTATTTGAACCTTTTCGCAATCCACCATCTGAAATAGAAATTCGTAGTTGTTTACTAAAATTATATGCTGTTCATGGTGATGTAGTCAGGAAAGCGAAACGAGAAAACAGAAATATTGTTGAATCAGAGTTACCAATTTTATGGATTTTAACACCAACGTTTTCATCTCGGATGATTGCCGGATTAGGTGCGACTGAGATTTTAGAAAATTGGGTGAAAGGTGTTTATTTTCTGCCGAATATTCTGAAAACAGCAATAGTTGTTATTCATCAATTACCAGAAAATGCAGATACCTTATGGTTGAGGGTTTTGGGGAAAGGAGGAACACAAAAAAGAGCAGTAGAAGAGTTAACAGAATTGCCAGAACAGAACCCTTTTAGAGAGAATTTGTTAGAAATTTTAGCAGACTGGCGTAAAAACTTAGAGTTGAGAGATAATTTAACTAGAGAAGAACAGGAAGTGATTATGAACTTATCACCAGCTTATTTACAACAACAGGAAGATTGGAAGCAAGAAGGAAAGCAAGAGGGTCAACTTTCGTTGATAGCTTCTCTTCTAGAAGCACGATTTGGTACTTTAGATGCTGAATTATCTATTTTGGTAGGAAAGATTGCCCAAATTCCGGTTTCAGAACGGACTCAGTTACTTCTTTCTTTGAGTAATTTATCGCGTGAGGAATTGTTGCAAAGACTGAGTAACGATGAAAGTTAGACATAACTCTATCCAAAAAGAGTTTCTAACTGAAAGTGCATCACCAGTCAAAAAAATACTGATTGTTGTTTCATTTGTGGGACGAAGTTCGCAGGCTAATTTTTTCACATCAAAATGACGACATTCCTCACAGACTCCACTGATATTAATAGGGTTCATTTGTCCTCAAAACTGAATTTAAAGCAGCGCAGTGAATTGGGACAGTTTTTTACTCCCGCCTCAGTTGCTCGGTTGATGGCGAGACAATTCAGCAATTTATCTGGTCATATTAGTCTTTTAGATCCGGGGGCTGGAGTTGGTGCGTTAACTGCTGCATTTGTCGAACAACTATTAGCAAATCCTCATAATGTCGAAAGTTGTTTGCTCACAGCTTATGAAATTGAATCAGTTTTTATACCAGCTTTGAGACAATGCCTGACAGAGTGTTGTATCGCTTTAGAAAAAATCGGAATTACAGCAAATTATTGCTTATATCAAAAAAGTTTTATTCAGGATATTAGTGAAATAGATTTACCACTTTTTAATCAGTTATCTAATATCTTTACCCATGCAATTCTTAACCCACCTTATAAAAAAATTAATAGCCAATCAATAGAAAGAAAAATCTTGTCAAAATTAGGAATAGAAACTGTAAATTTATATAGCGCATTTGTTTGGCTAACTGTTTTAAATTTGTCTGACAATGGAGAAATAGTTGCAATTACACCTAGGAGTTTTTGCAATGGTCTTTATTTTAGACCTTTTCGGCAAGCTTTTCTGCAAAATATGGTAATTTCAAACATTCATATTTTTGAAAGTCGTTCAGCAGCTTTTATAGAAGATAAGGTATTACAAGAAAATATTATTTTTCATGCAAATAAAACTAAAATTCTTCCGGATTACGTTGAAATTGCTAAAAATGTTGAAAATAAATTAGATGAATTTTCAGAATTAAGATATGTTCCTTATAGCCAAGTTGTTGATCCTCATGATTCTGAAAGTTTTATTCATATTGTGACCAACTCTCTTGAAGATTATTTGAGAGCGCAAATGAATCGATTTTCATCTACTTTAGATGACCTTGGTTTAGAAGTTTCAACGGGGCCAGTTGTGGATTTTCGGCTCAAATCAGCGTTGAGAACTTGCTGGGATGATAACAGTGTGCCATTGATTTATCCAGAAGCGATCAAGGCAGGGAAAGTATGTTTTCCTCCTAGTAATCCCCGTAAAGCGATCGCTATTACACAAAACTCAGAAACAGCAAAATGGTTAGTCCCTTCAGGTTGGTATGTTTTCACCAAGCGGTTTTCTGCTAAGGAAGAAAAACGTCGTGTTGTGGCTGCTGTGTATTCTCCTGGCGATTCCCCTGTAATTGGTATAGAAAACCACTTAAATTACTACCATGCTCAAGGCCAAGGAATGAACCCCGATTTAGCACGAGGTTTAACAGCATTTCTCAATTCAACTTTATTAGATAGTTACTTCCGCCAATTTAGTGGACACACACAAGTTAACGCCACAGATTTGCGTCAACTTAAATACCCCAGCAAAGATGATTTAATTCGATTAGGAAGCCAAATTGGTGATTCTCACTTAGATCAGGAGCAACTTGATCAAGTTGTACATCAAACTTTGTCGATTATGAGCGAAGCTATAAATGCAATTCAGGCGAGTAAACGAATTGAGGAGGCGTTAGCAATTCTCAAAGCTATTTCTGCTCCTAAAGCTCAACAGAATGAACGATCTGCATTGTGTTTACTAGCTTTAGCAGACATTCGCCCGGAAACACCTTGGTATCAAGCCACAGCACCAAGACGCAGAATCACAGAAATGATGGATTGGTTTCGTGATCACTACGGTAAACAATATGCACCGAATACACGCGAAACAGTGCGACGACAGACAATGCACCAGTTTGTGCAGATGAGGATAGTTGTGGAGAATTCTGATCAACCGGAGCGACCAATTAACAGCCCAAAATGGTGTTATCAACTTCATCAACAGGCATTGTCGCTGATTAAATCCTATGGTTCTGAACAATGGGAAGAAGCTCGTCACAATTATGCTATTTCAGTGACAAATTTATTGCAGGACAGAAAGCGAAATCGACCAATAATTCCTGTAACGCTACCTAATGGTCAAGCTATTCAGCTTTCATCAGGTGGACAGAACATATTAATCAAGGACATTTTAGAAAGTTTCTGTCCCAAATTTACACCAGGAGGTTTTGTGATTTATGTAGGTGATGCTGGAGATAAGTTTATTATCAATGAAACTCAAAAATTCCGAGAACTGGGAATTGAGATAGACACTCACGGTAAAATGCCAGATGTTGTAGTTTACCATAAACAACAAGACTGGCTGATATTAATAGAGGCTGTGACAAGTCATGGCCCAGTAAACTTGAAACGTCGCAATGAATTAAAGCAACTGTTTCAGTCTAGCCGTAAAGGATTAGTGTTTGTAACTGCCTTTCCCAGTCGCCAAGAAATGACTCGTTATCTAGCTGAGATTTCTTGGGAAACAGAAGTGTGGATAGCAGATCAACCTGATCACATGATTCATTTTAATGGGGAAAGATTTCTTGGCCCGTATGAAAGCTAAAGTGTTTAACAGGCTATTTCAATATCGTTACTGTTATCGTTTTTAGTATTCCAAGTCTTCTAAAAATTCTGGCTGAAATACAGCTTTACGATCGCCTGGAATCTCACCCTCAACACCCATATAGCCTGACTTTGCTGGAAATATTTTAATATAGCATCAGGATAGGGCTGGATTTGGGCTATCTCTAAAGACGATATGATACTGAATTTATGTAGGTATTTTGCTACGATCGCTGTTTAATTGACCTAACTGTGATAGTGGTAACTTTATAATAAATATGTTGGTAAAACGCAAAAGCCGCAGTATCGCTGCTATTCTCGCTTTTTCTGGTACGCTCACCGTCTCAGGATTACACAAGTTCTATTTAGGTCAGCCGTTGTGGGGGATTTTATATGTGCTGCTTTCTTGGACACCAATCCCCAAGGTGGCTAGTGCAATTGAAGGTGTGTGGTATTTAGCCTTAGATGAGGAAGCTTTTGACCGGAATTTTAATCAGGGTAAGTCGGCTGTTAAGTTTTCTCAATCAGCCAGTAATCAGGTAGAAACGGTGGCGAATGCTTTGCGCGAACTTGATGCACTGCGTCAAGATGGTCTAATTTCAGAATATGAATTTGAGCAAAAACGCCGCCAGCTACTCGACCAAATTTCTTGATATAGCACTGTAACCTGTCACCTGTAACCTGTCACCTGCCATACAAGCAAAGATAATGCACAACTGGCTACCTTTAAACTTTAAGTTACAAAAACTCCGCGCCAAATTGCTGAATGATCCTTACTATCGGTTGCAGTCTGGTGAAGAAATTCAAATAGCGGCGCAATTGGGTATTCGGATTGATGTGAATCAAGCGACAGTGGATGATTGGTTGCGCTTACCGGGTTTGTCGATTCACCAAGCGCGATCGCTTGTCGAACTTTCTCGTTCTGGGGTTAAATTTTACTGTATCGAAGATATTGCCGCCGCTTTGAGTTTACCAGTGCAGCGTCTCAAGCCATTAGAACCACTGCTGCACTTTGTTTACTACGACAATGAGTCTCTGGTGCATACAAATCATTTAGTGAATCCCAACACTGCTACAGTCGAGATGTTGGCGCAAACGCCATTGATTGATTTGTCCCTTGCTCAAGCAGTAGTGGAAAATCGCCAAGCTCATGGACTATATCGTAATATCGCTGATTTTCAACAACGATTGCAGTTACCTGCCGAAGCGATCGCGCAATTAATGTATTTTCTGCGGTTTTAATTCATGGTGGGTTGCTCTTGGTCTTCGGCTATTTCTGGACTAAATTCAGTAAGCATACACAGCTTTATCAAATTATTTATTAATTAAAAGATCCCTTGTATGAAATCATTGATCCCTGTTTTATTCTATCGGGCAGGGATAATAAATTTTATAGCCATTGCCAGCTAAATTAAGATAAGATTTATCATCAAACACTTATACCAAGAGACTTTTGAGCTTATCTCCTATTTTCTAGTATATGACTTTTTTGTGTCTTTATTATGTCTGTTTACCCATATCAGCTTCTTCTATCTTGCTAACAATTGGTGATATATTTTCTTGACTCTAGGGAATTTATCACTAAATGTCACCAAAGAATGACATTTATCTAGTATGGTTCATAAAAACTTATTTCCCGAAATATTTGATATATATATCATCTTGGTTACAAAGCGTTAAGAAATTCTTATTAAAAAATATTGCTGATACTTGATTTTGTTGTTAACGTGTGTTTAGCAACGCTGCTGATCAATGCTCTGAATCTAAGAAGAGGTAAAAATTATGAGCCATATCCATTCAGCCAATTGCTGGAAGTATTGATGAAGTTCCGAAGCCTTGCATAGAAAAGGTACTACAGGCTATGGACTCGACAAGTTTTATATCACTAAGTACTAGGATTTTTACTCAGCACTCAGTACTCAGCATTCAGCACTTTTAAGTCAGAGGATTTCCGCAATGCAGATTAAAGCACAAATCTCCATTGCAAATAGCTGAGTTTTCTTCTGAAGTCAACAAGGATAGATGATTTGTCTTACCTGCGGAAAATGAGTAACCGTAATTGCGTCTATCTAAAAACACAAAACGCGGGTTAAGACTTAAATTCTGGAGATAAAAACCGATGAAGATTCAAGGTAATGTTGCTCTAATTACAGGGGCTTCTCGCGGTATTGGCAGAGCGATCGCCCTTGCTCTAGCACAACAAGGGATGAAAAGATTAATTTTAGTAGCACGCGATCGCCAAAAATTAACTGAAGTCGCCCAAGAAATTACGGCGATGGGAACAGAAGCCGTCATCATCCCACTAGATTTAACTCGCGCCACAGAAGTAAATATTACTGTAGCCCAATTGTGGCGCAATCATGGCCCGATTCATCTGCTGGTGAATTGTGCTGGTGTTGCTTATCAAACCTCATTCTTGCGTTCCAAACTTCCCCAACTCCAAGAAGAACTGTCTGTGAATTTGTTGGGAATGTACACCCTCACCAGTTTGATAGCCCGACGCATGGCCAGCCAAAAACAGGGGACAATTGTTAACGTCTCTAGTTTAATGGGGAAAGTCGCTGCACCAACAATGGCAACATATTCAGCTACAAAATTTGCCATCTTAGGATTTACCCAAGCCTTGCGTCAAGAATTAGCCGAGTACAATATTCAAGTCAAAGCCTTATTACCTTCTCTCACCGACACAGATATGGTGCGTGACTTGCAACTATTCCGTTGGGTGATTCCCATGACACCCCAACAAGTAGCGCAAGCATTGATCGTCGGATTGCAGAATGATGCACCAGAAATTTTAGTTGGATGGCAAAGTCATTTAGCTGTGTGGTGTCAACGCCTAGCCCCTTGGTTGTTAGAGTTGATTTTAAAAATTGCCGCGCCACCAGCACCAAGAAAGCAGCAAGTTGTCGAAAAACCAAGTTTATTCAGCCGGATCAATCGTTTTTGCGATGTTTTGTTAAATCGAAACGTAACTCCATTAGTATCTGCACGTAAGTCTTAAAAGATTCTGGGACGCGATCGCCTACTGCAACAATAAAGATACAGTATGAGGGATGAAAAGTTTTATTCCTCACACTTATGATTTCCTTTCCTACGACTCTCCCGCCTGAAATCGTTGACGGCTTACCAAATATTTCTGGTTGGGAGAAAGAAGTTCTTGCGGTAGTCAACCACAACAAACCTATTTTTTTACCTTCAACCAATCTGAGGTTAGAGGATGTGAATGCGGTATTTGCGATCGCTTTACACATGCACCAGCCAACTATCCCCGCAGGATACAACGGCGGACTGATCAGCAATCTGCAATATATGTTTGAACATCCCAACGAAGGCGACAACCACAACGCCGCGCCTTTTGCTTATTGCTATAGTCGCATGGGTGATTTCATTCCCGAACTTGTCAGCCAAGGTTGCAATCCCCGCGTCATGTTAGATTACTCTGGCAATTTGTTGTGGGGATTACGCCAGATGGGACGCAACGACATCCTTGACAACCTCAAAAAAATTACTTGCGATTCCAAATATCAACCTTATGTTGAATGGTTAGGAACAATGTGGAGTCATGCTGTTGTTCCTTCCACACCAATACCCGATATTAAATTGCATATTTTAGCTTGGCAACAACATTTTGCTGCTATTTTTGGCTGGGACGCATTGGCAAGAGTCAAAGGATTTTCACCGCCAGAAATGCACCTACCAAATCACCCTGATACTTTATTTGAATTTGTCAAATCTCTCAAAGAGTGTGGCTATCTTTGGTTATTAGTCCAAGAACATTCTGTAGAAACAATCAATGGTGAATCTCTGAGATATAAACATCTACCACACCGTTTAATAGCGCGTAATTCTCAAGGTGAAACAATTAGTATTACAGCCTTAATTAAAACTCAAGGTTCTGATACAAAATTAGTTGCTCAAATGCAGCCATACTACGAAGCTAAAACACTCTCTAAACAACAAATAGATAATGTATTAGTACCACCGATAGTCAGTCAAATTGGTGATGGGGAAAATGGCGGTGTGATGATGAATGAATTTCCCAGTGCTTTCAAACAAGCTTGGTGGGATATGGTTAATCATGGCGGTGGTAAATCTGGCGTTGTCGGAGTGTGCGGTACAGAATATTTAGAGTTAATTACAGCCGCAGGTTGTAACCCCGAAGATTATCCAACTTGTCAGCCAGTAGGACAGCATCTCATTTGGCAAAGAGTTGCATCCGATAATTATCACCCCGAAGCTGTGGAAAATGCCATCCAAGAATTAAAGCAAAGTAATCCTCACTTTCATGTAGATGGTGCTTCTTGGACAAATCATATTAGTTGGGTAAAAGGATATGAAAATGTATTATCTCCTATGAATAAACTCAGCAGTTTATTTCATGAAAAGACAGATAAAATTTTAGTCAACGATGAGTCTGGTGTAATTACTAAACAATCCCAATATCGGCAGGCATTACTCTATAATTTATTGCTGCAAACTAGCTGTTTTCGCTATTGGGGACAAGGTACTTGGACAGATTATGCTAAAGCAATTTATCAACAAGGAGAAGCTTTACTGCACGCAAATTTTTAAAATCTAGGGCTGACACACAAGTGCTGTAATATCGTAGACGCGCAAGCGGCTTCCCGTAGGGTACCGCCGAGGCGCAGAGGAATAAGAGTTGTAGAGGAATATTGAGTAATACCATTTCACTTTAAAAATGATACGGATATGCAAGTAGCGCCTCGACTTCGCTCGGCGACCAGAAGCAGAGTTGCAGAGGAAGCGATTTCTATCAGTAATTTCGTGAAATGGTATAAGTCACGGCTATACAGACAAAACCCTTTATTTTATATTAGTCCGCGTTCAGCTTTGCTATCGCCGCAGCCCAGGCGGACTGCGTTTTTATAGCCGCGAATTCCATTCGTCGGGGCTTGTAAATTTAATTAAATGTTATTCAAATAATTACTGAAGTTGAATTAAAATTATTGCAAATAATTTAATTTAAATTTAGATAAAAATATTGAGTAAAAAAATGTTGTGGCATAAATGGCAACTATTGTTAGGAACTGCGGCATTAGTATTGCCATTAACGTTTAGTTTAGCTCACCCAAGGATAGGGATAAATCAGGCGATCGCTCAAAATCTCATTCCAGTAAAACGCCAACATCGTACAGCACTCATTATTGGTAATTCCAATTACAAATCAGCCGATACATTAGTTAATCCTGTCAACGACGCTACAGACATTGCTAATTCCTTACGTCAAGTGGGATTTGATGTCACTCTCCTCAAAGATGTAGATTTGAGACAGATGGAAGAAGCCATTGAAAAGTTTAATCGCCAACTGCGCCAAGGCGGAGTAGGGTTATTTTACTTTGCTGGACATGGAGTGCAAGTAGACGGAGAAAATTATTTAATACCTGTCAATGCGCGACTAGAACGGGAACAAGATGTGCGTTATGAAGCGATGGCGATGGGTAAAGTTCTGAATGTGATGGAAGATGCAAACAACGATGTCAATTTTATTATTTTAGATGCTTGTCGGAATAATCCCTTTACTCGTCAATGGCGATCGCTCCAACGTGGGTTAGCAGCACCGACGCAAGCTGTTAAAGGCACGCTCATTGCTTATTCTACTGCACCAGGGACAGTTGCTTTTGATGGCGATGGACGCAATAGCCCTTATACTACAGCTTTATTACGTAATATGAAGGCTCCGAACCTAGATGTGGAACAAATGTTTAAACAAGTAAGGGCTGATGTTCTCAATACAACTAATGGCAAACAAACACCTTGGGAATCTTCGTCTTTAATTGGTTCTTTTACTTTTAATTCAACAAATGATCGTAACAGAAATAATATGACATCTTCTGTTACCACACCTCAATCACCCCGCAATCAAGAAATCATCACCACCCCGCCGACTCCGCAGCCTTTGACTTCACCCAAAACAACATATTTTGCTCAACAGCCGAGTTTAGTAGAAGTCACAACAGACGACAATCAAGCCAAAGCTTTAGGCGCAACTTATTACTTTACAATTAACTTGCCAGAAGGTGCGGGGACATCTCTCCAACAAATTACAATTAACCAGCGTGAAGGTGCAGAATATATCCGCTTTCGTCTCAAAGAAACTGTCGCCTTTAAAGGAGGACGTTCTCAAACAAGAGAGAAACTGCAACTCAAAGATATTAGCAGCGATCGCAAAACCCAAACCATATCTTTTACTTTTGATCCGCCAGTTTCACCTGGAACAAAAATTACCATTAGTTTAAAAGCCCAACAAAATCCCCAAAGAGGTGGCGTTTATCTCTTTGGTGTGACCGCATCGCCAATTGGAGAAAAACCTCACAGTCAATTTTTAGGTTTTGGTAGATTACAGTTTTATCAACATATTTAAAAAGGCAGGAGGCAGGAAAAATTTATAAAGTAAAATAACGCTATCTCCCTTGTCCACCTTGCCCTCAGTCGATGAACTTCACCAAAATCACACCAAGGGCAAAAGTATTTTAAATTCCGAACCCACCCCTTCTTGGGAACGAAAATCTAATTTACCGCCATGTCTTGCGGTGATAATTCGGTAACTAACGCCTAAACTAGTTTCTACATCAGCCCGTTTTTCCGTTGAAAAAGAATCAAGAATTTGTTTTTGTGCTTCTTCTGACATTCCGGGGCTATTATCAACGATGCTAATACAAACCCAACGAGAATCCGGGGCATTTGGGTGGGTTGGTGCTTGAGAAATAACGGCTGTAGTGATGATAATTTGGGGTTGATTTATGTCAGAACAAGATGCTTGTTGAAACTGTTGGCGAACAGCTTCATCTAATAAGCCATCTACAGTCTGACTAAAAATATTCATTAATACTTGGTGCAGTTGTCCCATAAAGCAAGGAACTGGGGGAATTTTGCCATATTTCTTGACAATTTCAATTTCACCTTTTAAACGGCTTTTTAACAAAAGAATAATCCCGTCTATACAAGCGTTAATGTCTACTGGTTTGGGATAAATTTCATCAATATGGCAGAAATTTTGTAAACTGGTGACGAGTTTTTTTAATCTTTCTGCACCAGTGTGGGCGCTGGCTAAAGCTTTGGATAAATCTTCTTCTAAAAAATCAAATTCAATTTCATCTTTGAGATAGTTAATGGCGGCGGAAGCTTCGGGTAAATCTTCGGAGTAAGCAGCTATTAGCTTGAGTAAGTCTTGACTATATTTTGAGATGTAAGTTAAATTGCCCCAAATAAAACCAACGGGGTCTAAAATTTCATGGGCTACGCCGTCAACTAAACGCCCTAAACGTGCCATTTTATCATTTTGAATCATTTGGGCTTGACTACGTTCGTAGCGTACTTGAGTTTCAATGCCGCGAATTTGCCAAGCTGCTAAACTCAAGTCGTGAATATCTAATAATTTGTAAGTATTTGTTTCTGTTTTGACAACAATCGGTTCGGCAAAAAGTTCAGGCGATCGCTTGAGTGTATGCTGCATTGCTGTTAAAATCGTCGTCGTCTCTGGTAGCAGCATAATTTCTGTACGTGCATAGCTGTAAAGCTCGTTAATGTTGGCTTTAGCAAATAACTCTTGTCCAAAAGGACGAATCAGAAATTCTAGAACACGTCGCCGCGAAATCATCCCCAAAAATTTTCCCCGTTCTTGTAAAACTACACCTGGTAAGCGCGGGTATCTTTCTAAAAAATTAGCTACTTCAGTGCATGTACAACTAATATCTACAGCAAAGTCATACATAGGCAATTCTTGTAAATTTGACTCTAAACTGAGATAGTTATTGCTGGCAATAGATAAAACTGGTGGTGAAATTAAAGCAGTTAATTCTGATGACACTGGCAACCCTGAGATATATAAGTTTTAACAACTAGTTAATAGGTAAAAAACTGAGATTTTAAAGTCTATTCAGTAAGTATGCAGCTATCAATATAACGATGTAACGCAAGTTAAACATATCAAAAACCCTTACTAATAGGAACTTAGCGAACCTCGTGCGTTAGCTTTATTTGTCCTAACTGACTTAGATTCTTATTTTATTAACAGAAGGATAATTTAAACAACTTAATTCATCAAAATATTAACTAATAATAACAAAAATGAGAATTTGCCAGATTTTAGGTAGTAGTGGCCGTGAAAATACTTGGAGTCTTGCGGAAAATTAGCGCCATACATAATGTTTACTAAAATTATTCCATTTTGGTATTGCGGATTGCTGATTTTTGTAGTAGAAATCAACCACAGACACTCTTGAGTTGAGCCAAATTAAGTTAAAACACGCATATCAGCAACTCAGAGTGATCCCCAAATGTTTAAAGACTGTGAATCCTTGATGAAAATGCGTGGAAGATAACACACTAATCAGCTAATTTACAGTAAGTATAAACATTAGGTAATTAAACGTCACCTAATCCTATGCCTGTTAACCGATAATTCAGAACTATTTCGGAAATCAGGCAATCTCAACCAAAACAATCATCCGTAAATGCACTCATGTAAAATGACTATACTAAAACTCACGGGCGCTAGTTGGCGCTTAAGCAAGACTACGAATTAAAGATAGTCTGGTTGTGTCAATGATGTTGAATTATCCGTACATGATTTTGATCCCCATTTCGATAAAATGACTAGACATAACCTCAAAACTTTCAACCGCTTTTGACTGCGACACCCATGAATCAACTGAACAATGGTTTCACGATATTTCTGAGTCTGCTAGTCGAAGCGATGCCGTTTTTGCTTCTAGGGGTTTTATTCTCTAGTTTGCTGCTGTTTTTTGTTGATGAGCGCAAATTAGTCGAAAAAATGCCCAAAAATCCCCTATTGGGGGCTTTAGTTGGCAGTATGGTGGGTTTTTTATTTCCGGTGTGTGAGTGTGGCAATGTGCCGGTAGCGCGGCGCTTGCTGATTCAGGGCGTACCCACACCTGTAGCGATTGGTTTTTTACTAGCAGCGCCAACGATTAACCCGATTGTGATTTGGGCAACTTGGACGGCGTTCCGCGATCAGCCAGAAATCGTGGTTTTACGGGTAGTATTTTCCTTATTGATTGCCACAACTGTTGGCTTTGTGTTTAGTTTTCAAAAGGACTTGACTCCCATAGTCCAACCTGCGATCGCCCGTTATATGAAGTTTAATCCCCCAGCGAAAGTCGAAACCCAACGGCGGGGTAAACGTTACCAACTTCCCCCAGAATCAACAACACCAACTTTGTTGCAATCTGGGACATATATTTTGGGAGGGAAAGCAGGTACACCCAACCGGATGGATGGCACAGCAGATGACCCCCTAGCAAACTCAAATAAACCACTGGCGGCAAAACTCCGGCTGTTGATGGATAACAGTATCCAAGAATTGCGCGAACTGGGCGGAGTTATGGTAATTGGTAGTGCGATCGCAGCTGCTATCCAAGTCTTTGCACCCCGCGATTTAATCCTGAGCCTCGGTGCTGGCCCGGTTAGTTCCATCATCGTGATGCTAATTTTGGCAGCCGTTGTCTCAATTTGTTCCACAGTCGATTCCTTTTTTGCCCTATCCTTTGCATCAGCATTTAGTAGTGGTTCCTTGCTGGCATTTTTGGTATTTGGGCCAATGATCGACATTAAAAGCGTTGGGTTAATGTTATCCATTTTCAAGCCAAGAGCAATTTTCTACCTCTTTGCCTTAGCCGGACAATTGACATTTTTATTCACGCTGTTTATTAACTTGCACGTTCTTTAAAGTGCTGAGTGCTGAGTGCTGAGTTAAAAGATGGATACGTCTGATAACCAATGACAAAGGACAAAATGCAAAGTCTGATTGGAAGAAACCTCCAATCAGACTTTGTAAGAGAGGACAAATGACAATGACACCTAAAGCTCAACGCCTGAATTTATTACTCTCTTGGCTGGATGTCATAGCCATCACAGCTTGGGGAATTTTAATGTTGAAATACTGGCTGACTGGCAAGCTGAATTTGCTGATTCACCCAAATTATTTTGGTTTGGTGTTAGTAGCTGGTATTGCCTTAATTATTGTTGGCTTATTCAAAATGCAAGAACTTTGGCAACGTCATCGCCGCGATATTTTGCCAAATGTCCAGCATATAACTTTATTTCCGCCTGGTTGGGGTGGCGCGTTGCTGTTAACGGCGGCCATTTTAGGTTTCATTATTACACCGCAAGTTTTTGCCAGTGACAAAGCCCTCAACCGTGGCGTGAGTGATTTACTGGGAACTTCCCGAATTAAACCCCAAGCCTTCCGCGCTTCGGTTCGTCCAGAGGAGCGATCGCTAGTAGATTGGGTAAGAACTCTCAATGTTTATCCCGAACCCGACGCATACACAGGACAAAAAGCCAAAGTCCAAGGCTTTGTAATTCGTCCTCCAGATTTAAGCAAAGAATATATATTTCTCGCCCGATTTATTCTCTCATGCTGTGCGGCGGATGCTTACCCCGTCGGTTTACCCGTGAAATTACCAGCCAATCCCGAACAATACAACCCTGATACCTGGTTAGAAGTCGAAGGACAAATGGTTACAGACAACCTCAACGGGAAACGCCAACTCACCATTGTGGCGAACTCTGTCAAAAAGATTCCCCAACCCCAAAATCCCTATAGTTATTAATCATTTGTCATTTGTTCTTTGTTAATGACCAATAACCAATGACTAATGACCAATGACCAATAACCAATGACTAATGACCAATGACTAGCAAAACCCTGATCCAACCACTAGATCGTGTAGCGATCGCCTTGATGCTGCTGCTGAGTTTGCTGATTGGCTTTATCATCTTCCAAGGTGATGTTGTGTCTCCCCGCGTCCGCACCTTTACTTGGCAAAATCAGCAAATTGGGGCAGATGATATTGCCTTTAGCCTCACCTTTAGCCGTCCAATGAATACTAAAAGTGTTGAGGATAACTTAAAAATTGAGCCACCCTTAGCCGGAAAATTTAGTTGGGCAGGTAGGCGGATGGTTTATACACTGTTAACACCTGCTCCCTACGGTACAAACTATAAAGTTCAGCTACAACAAGCAAAAGATAAATTTGCTCAAAAAGGTACTAACAGTAAAGTTATTCAGCCTTTTGTTGGCAGTTTTCGCAGCCGCGATCGCGTGATTATTTACATCGGTGCTAACCCAGAAGAACAAGGGCAATTAATTCTCTATAACTTAACCCAAGAGCAGAAAAAAGTCCTGACTCCCAAAGACGTGACGGTAATGGATTTTAAACCATTTCCCAACGGTGAAAAAATCTTATTTTCGGCTCGCACAGCCAACAACCAAGATTTACTTTCTGCCCAGTTATATACCGTCACCACCGGAATTGCTGGCGAGTCGGACACCAAACCAGAACCAGCCGCGAAAGTTGATTTGATTTTAGATAATAAAGATTATCAAAACTTAAAATTTGACTTATCAGCAGACGGACAAACGATCGTTGTCCAACGTGGGAATAAAAATAATCCCGGTGACTTTGGCTTGTGGTATCTACCAACCACCTGGGATAAATCCAGTCCCAAACCTGCTCCCCAGCGCCTACAAAGCCAGCCAGGGGGCGATTTTATGATTACTCCCGATAGCAAAGCTGTAGCCGTTGCCCAGGGTCAAGGGGCTGCGATACTACCACTACAAAAAGATGCGAGTAAACCCTTAGATTTTTTACCGCAATTTGGCTTAGTGCAAGCCTTTTCTAAAGATGGTTCTCAAGCAGCGATGGTCAAATTTAATACAGACTACACCCGTGACTTATTTTTAGTCACTAATCAAGGTGTGCAGAAACCTTTGGTAAAAACCACAGGTTCAATTATCGATTGTCAATTTGACCCAGCTTCACCCACCTTATATTGCTTGTTAACTCAGTTAATCACCCAAGCAGAATATGTAGAGCAACCTTATTTAGTTGCCATCGATTTGAAAACTGGACAACAAAGACCGTTATTAGTTTTACCAGTTGATCAGCGAAATGTAGAAATGAGTTTATCACCGGATGGGCTGGGTTTATTGTTTGACCAAGTAGTGCCACAGGCCGATAACGCACCCGCACCTGCTAATAGTTTAAAGACAGATGACGGTGAAGCGATCGCTACTAGCAGTTTGTGGTTAATGCCATTATTACCTATTGCTGATGCCGCCGTGACCACCATTAAACCAGAAAAGCTACCCTTAGTTGGCTTTCATCCCCGTTGGCTACCTTAATTTAGAGACGCGAAATTTCGCGTCTCTCGTAGTTTGTCAGCACTAAAGTAACAGATGTTGCGGGTTGATGGTTGCTGATGTTGCTTGGTAATCTTCCGGTGCGCTTTCTTTTCTCAGATAAAAATTCACGACAATATATCAGGAATTACTGTAGGCTGTGTGTTGTAGCTTGTAAAATTGCGTGATTAAATTAACAACATCTTGAACACTAAACACTTTATCCCATTCATGAACTGGAACTTTAATTTTCAATCTTTTTTGAATTTCTAGAACAAAATCCATAAAATCGTCTCCGTCTGCCCTCAAATCATGAATTAATTTGTCTGTTAACTGTGGCTTTGTTCCTGGAATACAAACGAAGAACTCTAAAAGCTCTAAAACAATTTTTTCAATATTTGATTCTTCTATATTAGACATAATATAAAGTAAGATTTAATCATCATTTATTAATAGAAATTAACCACAGACGTAGGTTGGATGTAGCGATAGCGAAACCCAACAAAATCTTGATAATGTTCTACATTTGTAGCTAAAATATTAAGGTGCATCTATTTCAACTCGGTGTTTAATATTGTCAAAGCTTTATCCTAATTCGTGCATAAACTTTTCTACATCATCAATACAAGAAAAATAATAGTTATCTTTTTGCCGAATATCATCTCCTGTTTCATATTTTCCACTTTCGTGAACATCCCGCCGTAACTCTTTAATAATTACATGATATGGTGTTTTTTCTCTTTTTTCTGCTTCTCTAACTGTGATTAAATATAAGTATTCCTCTAAGTAATCTTCCCTTTTAGGCGTGAATGAGAGTTTTGGAAGCTTATTAATTAAAATCCAGCCCAAATATTCAGGGTCATTTGTATCTTTTCTAAAACCCCATTGTTCCCCATTATTTAGTTTTTTATTCAGTTCTATTTTATCCATACAAATATTTTGAATTAAATTTTAAAGAAATCACACTTCAACTGATTCAGGAAACTGACGCTTTAACGCTGGAAACACAGGACAAGGCGCTTGTTCTTGTAAATTCTCTGGTTTACTCCAAGTGAAAGGTGCTTTTTGCGCCGCAGACATCCATAACAAACGCTTGGCGCGTGTCATCGCCACATAAAGTAAACGATATTCTTCCGCAGTTTTTAAGTGTTTGGCTTGTTCCCAAGCTTGGCTGACATCAGGTATACCCGATTCTCCGTGGAGGGCGGCGCGAATTTGGGCGCGGGCGACTTCTGATAAGGTGAAGTCTCCTAAAAACTGGCTTTGGGGTGGAACCCAAAAACGACCAGGAATCAAATTCTCATGCAGAAAGGGAATGAAAACATAGTCCCAATCTAACCCTTTGGCTTTGTGCATGGTAATAATGGTGAGTTGATTCGGACGGGTGTAATGTGCTTCTAAGTCTTCGGTTTCCACAGGTTCAAAGCGTTCGGAATTGACAATTTCGCTTAAAGCTGACAGCATTGCACCCATTGAACTACCGCCAGATATTTGCTGATTGACTCGTTCTGCAAGTTTGTCAGCAGTCGCCAATTCTGCTTGGTCATAATTCAACGCCAAAGCGAGAAAGGAAATTAACTGATAAAGCGGTAATTCCATACGGGCGCGGAGTAAGCTACGACACAAATGAGCCGCTTTTTCAACTGGTTCGGCTTGGGGTGCAGCTAAGGGGCCTGGGTATAAAAATTCTTCTGGTAAACTAGCGAGGGCGTTGAGGTCTTGGGTAGGAATTAATTGCCGTTGTACCAGTACTTCTAAGGCAGCTTTCAGGTAATCTGGGGAGTGGGGTCGATCGCAAAATTGCAGTAATCCTAAAATTTCTTGGGGTACATGAGAACGGCGATCGCGCTCACCCACATCGTAAAGTGTAATATTATGCTCTTTACATACAGGTGCTAACATTTCTGCCAACCATCGACCTTGGCGATTTTCCCTCACTAACACCGCCGCACGGGTATTACTGGGGTCTGGTGCAAATAACTCCACTACCCTTTTACCCAGCAGTTCAACTGTGTGATGAATATCGCGCGGTGTGTATAGTTCTAACCCTTTACCTTCTGGTGCTGGGTTAGCATTTTTTTGCGGGTCATTCGTACTCACTGGGTAAATTATCTGCTGGCGGAAGGGAGAAGCAGCCGGAAGACGTGGCGATTTTTGATTTTTCGCACCATAAAAACTATTCACCCATTCCAGGGCAAAGTTAGCCGCAGCAATAATAATTCTTGTACTGCGCCCAGCTTGATTCATCGTTGCCAATTTTGCCACGCGATCGCACTCTTCACAAAATTGCCGAAAATAAATTGGGTCGGCTGGTGTAAAAGTAGAGTTAATTGCTTGGTTAGGATCACCAACTCTCACGAGGTTGAGTGCTGAGTATTGAGTGCTGAGTGGTGGTTCGACTTCGCTCACCAACCGAGAGTGGGGAGTGGTGGTTCGACTTCGCTCACCAACCGGGAGTTGGGAGTTTAAAGAAATCCTCTTGTCCCCCTTGTCTCCCTCACCCCCCTGATCATCACTTGCCAAAATCTCTAACAACCGAGTTTGCAAAGGGCTAGAATCTTGGGCTTCGTCTTCAAACACAGCGAAAACTTGGTTTTGTTCAATGCGACGGGCGCTATCATTTTCTAATACGCGCAGGGCGGCGAGAATCATGTCGTCGTAGTCAATGAAGTCGCGCGATCGCATTAAGTTTTGGTATTGTTCGTATAATCCCGCCGCTATGCTTAAAATGGCGTAATTATCTGAAGTTTCGTGACTCCAATTTTGTAGTTGTTCGGGCGATATTCCTGAACTTTTGGCTTCGTGAATGACTGTTGTTGCTAAGTCTGGTAAAACTTCAGTTCGCAATACAGATTGACGACGCAACCTTTCTGTTTCTTCACCGTCAAATTGTTGTCCTTCTAGTAACCGGAAGTATATTTCAGCATTATTATTAATCCATTGTTCAACTGCTGTGCGAATTAAGCGATGGCTTTGACTAGGGGTAATTAATGTCAGATTTTCTAATTCCAACCCCGATAAATTAGGATAACGACTGGCTATATTCAGCGCCAAACCATGTAATGTGTAAACAGCAAAACCTGTTTGCGGCAAAGATAAATCGTCACGTAAATATTTCCGAATTTTCGCTTTAATATTGGCAGCCGCAGAACGAGTAAAGGTCACAACTACCAACTGACGGTGAACCGAAGAACGCGATCGCGCCAAACGTTCATACTGACGCGCAATTGCGATCGCCGCCGCCGCCGCCATCCCCGTCGATTTCCCCGCACCCGGAACCGCAGAAACCGCTAATGGCCCTGATTCCCAATCAGCCATCTGTTGTTGTCCTTGGCGTAAGCCGTTACGAATCGCCAATATTTTTTCGCGCAAAGACAAAACCTGCGGCGATGACTGAGATAATTCCGATGGAGCAGATTCTAAAGGCACAGTAGCAGTAAAGTTGGTATCTGACATATCACAATCTGAGGCTGAGGGGAAAAGTATGAAGTCTGAAGTGTGAATTATGAAGTCTGAAATTTGATTATTTAACACAATTTGCAACTTATTTTTAAACCCTTCTCCAAACTTCTTCCCTGCGAGGAGATAAGCTTTGATTCTTGCTCCCCTTCCCTTGTAGGGAAGGGATTGGGGGTTAGGTTTGAGATAAAGTTGCACACAGCGTTATTTAGCCTCCTGCTTCCTACTTTTAACCAATGACCAATGATAAATAACAAATGACTAATAGTAGACATTATCTCGGTTTAGTTGGGGCGATCGCTCTGGGTGCAATTTTGCGCTTTTGGCATTTAGATTTAAAACCTTTGTGGATGGATGAAGTGATTACAGCCATCTTTAGTTTAGGTAAAAATTATCATGATTTGCCTTTAGATGTTTTATTTCCTTTAGAACGTGTCCAGGAAATTTTCACCTTTCATCCTGGCGTTAGTTGTTCACAAATCGCTACTAATGTTGATACACAGTCTACCCACCCACCTTTATTTTTTTGTGCGATGTATCGCTGGTTAAGCTGGATGACTCCTTTAGGAACAGAGTGGGTAACTAAATTGCGATCGCTACCTGCTTTATTAGGTGTCGCCATTATCCCGGCGATATATTGCTTAAATCGCATTGCTTTTTCCCAGTCATCGGGAATTATCGCTGCTTTGGTGATGGCGACTTCCCCCTTTGCTGTCTACCTTTCCCAAGAGGCGAGACACTATACTGCACCAATGTTGCTGATTACTTTGTCGTTACTCGGATTGATCCAGATTCAGCGCGATATATTTGAGCGATCGCGTTTGCGGTTTTGGGTTTGGCTATCTTGGACAGTTGTGAATATTCTTGGTTTTTATGTCCACTATTTTTTCGTTCTTGCGTTGATTTCAGAAATTGCTACTTTAATATTTATAGCTTATCGATATCAACTTCATATTGCAATTATCAAAAAAATCTGGCTATTTTTATTGCTTTCTCTGACTACTATTGGCATCAGTTTTCTTCCTTGGTTATTTGTTATTTTCAATCATGCCCAGCGTACAGAAACCAATTGGTTGCCAACCCCTAGCTACATTTCCCCCTTATATCAAACTTTAATTAACTGGGTTTTGATGCTCATTAATTTCCCTGTAGAAAAGCAACCTCTACCAGTGGCAATTATTAGTGTTTTAATCATGGTATCGTTTTCTATTTGGGCAGTAATAAAAGTTTTTCAAGGATTAGATTTTTTATTATCCAATAATAAAAATAATATCTCAACTATTACTCTGTTAACTTTTACTATTGGTGTAGTTTTAGAATTTTTCATTATTATTTACATTTCCCAAAAAGATATTTCTGTAGTTCCACGATATCACTTTGTTTATTACCCAAGCTTTTGTGCTTTATTAGCAGCCGGGATTAATTACACCAGGAAAAGTCAAAAATCAATTTTTATTTTCTTAACTATTAGTATTATTAGCTGTATTTTTGTAATTTTTAACTTCGCTTTCCAAAAGCCTTTTCTACCGGACAAGGTAGCTCAAAATATGAATTTAGATCCAACTATTCCCACAATGCTAGTTACTGGATATGGTAGTTATCAAGATGTAGCATTGGGTTTAAGTTTTGCTTTAGCTTTAGAACCATTAAGAAATGCAGATAAATCAGATCACTTTGCCTTTATTAATCAAAACTCGCCTGTAATTCCTTTTTGGCAAAAGCTTGCACAATTCTCTGTAAAAGATGTATCTCAGCTAAACTTATGGATAGTCGCCCCTGGTTTACGAAGACGGGATTATCAACCACAAGTTAAGTTATCTAATGAACAAATAATTTGTAATATCGACCCGACACAACATTATCGGATAGGCATTCCTTATCAACTTTAT
The DNA here is from genome assembly GCF_014698045.1 of Aulosira sp. FACHB-615. Classification (GTDB taxonomy): domain Bacteria; phylum Cyanobacteriota; class Cyanobacteriia; order Cyanobacteriales; family Nostocaceae; genus Nostoc_B. The sequence goes on along the minus strand of NZ_JACJSE010000015.1, from coordinate 75,666 downwards.
CGTTGTATAGTAGGAGGAAGTGGTTCGGCTACTTCGGCTGCGCTCAGTACAAGTTCGCTCACCAACCGGAGGCAGAAGGCAGAAGTTAAAAGTCTTACTATGTACTGAATAACCATTTTTTAAATGTCCTTACCTGCACTTTGACTGCTAATCAGTGATGCTTTTACTTGTTTCAAGCAGTATATGAGCAGATTAATATGACGATAAACTTTCCTATGAAATTATCACACTTACCAGACAGTTTGCCATTAGAGGGGGCTGTTCGCATAGAGTTAGTGGAAGGAGTACCAATATTTCGGGCTTCTATTTTAGTTCAGAAGAGAATTGAAGAATTACTAGCTAAACAAAAAGAAGTTCCACTTACTAACAAAGAGGAACAAGAATTAACTGAGTATGAAGAGTTAGATGATTATTTAAGTTTGATTAATCGACTTATCAGAAATATATCCATTAATCAAATATAAGGGAATAGATATTTGTCTACTAATCGTTATATCAGTGAAGCTATTCAAACTCAAGTGAGAGAAAGAGCTAAATTTCTATGTGAATATTGTCATGCTTCTGAAAAATGGCAGTATGTTTCTTTCACAGTAGACCATGTAATTCCTCTAGCAAAAGGTGGTGCTAACTCAATTGATAATTTAGCTTTGGCTTGTTTTCATTGCAATCGCAAGAAATCTGATAAAATCAAAGTATTTGATGAAAATACGTCATCAGAAATTCCTTTATTTAATCCTCGCACTGATAATTGGACAGAACACTTTATTTGGTCAAAAGATACACTATATCTTATTGGTTTGACACCTATAGGATGCGCCACAGTAGCAGCATTAGCATTTAATCGAGAAAGAATAATTAATATTCGTGCTGCTGATAGAGAAATTGGCAGGCATCCACCAGAAAACGACCCAATTCAAAGCGAGGAGTCATAAGAAGTTTTTAACTAATAAACTATTCATCAATTAACCAAGGTTCTTTAGTTACTTCCTCATCCAAAATTTTCTTTGGACGCACAATAACAATTAATTTACCCAAGATAGAAATTTCTGGTTCTGTTTCTAACCATTGAATATCTAAAGTTCCGTTATTATCAATCACAAAATAGCTAGAGTTATCCCATTGTCTTTGAGCGCGGTCAACAACTAAGAGTACTTCTTCTCGTCTGTTTTGTGTTTGGGCTTGATTGGGGAGGCGATCGCTATCTGCTAATATCACTACTGGATCTTCGGCATTTAACAAGGCTTGCCAACCCGGTAAGGGAACCCATGCTTGTTCGCCAGCAAACTTGACTATTTGGAATGGTTCACTAGCGGTAATTAAAGGTACAGCTTGCAAATCTTGGGGCGTTAAAGGTAATTTTCCCGCCACCGCTAAAATCCGTGGTAGTTCATCTTCAGAGTCAAAGCGGTAAAATGGCAGCAAGGGAACCGGACGCTTGGGAACACGGGTAAAATCTACCAACAGTTGTTCTAGTTGCGTTCTTGCGGAATCTGTGTGAGCAAAACGCAATCCTTTAGCTATTAAACGCGATCGCTCTGTCAAATCAGAATTTTGTCTGGCTAATTTCCAAGCTTGGTAAGCCACCGCATCCCCCGCATCAGATGAAAATCCTTCGGGTAAATTGCGTAACCAAGAATAATCTTTAATAGCCTTGGCTATTTCTCTCGCCCCATCAACATCCAGTTTATGTATAAAGGCTAATTCTGCTGCTGCTGCTCGTTCTTCTTGGGAGAGTAAGCGTAATTCATATAAAACATCACTACCTCTTGTACTGTAGTGCGATCGCGCCGCTTCTGATGCCCCGACTTTTTCTATAGAATTATAAACTTGAGCGCCAACCACAACTTGATTTTGTTGAATTGGCTCAAATCCAGTTGCTTCAAAAATTTCTTGCTGATTATAGCCAGACTTTTGCAGAGTGGCGATCGCAATTCCCCATTCTACCCAATTACCTTGCTTTTGCCTGAGCTGACGCAGTAACTCCTGGGCGTTGTCATTTCCAGAGGTGTCAGGGTTTGGGGCGTTGAGTGGTAAGTCAGTCATAATTGGCAGGAGCAACTTGAACTAAATAAAACTACCGATACCTGATCGGCAAGTCTTATTCTAATCTTTAATAGCGGACTATCTCTCACTCTAGCACCAAACAAAATTATAGGTTATCAATAGTACACGCAAGTTCTGGATTAGAACTGATCAGTACCTTCACGCAAGGCTTACGCACCATCTATCAACTAAGCTTGGTGTGGAATATAACACTATAGTAAATTATTTACAGGAATTATCTCATGGATAATCCCACGCAGGAATTAAATACAAGTCGTCGGCAAACAGCTACTCTAGAAAGAGCAAAAAAACTCAAAATATTAGTAGTGGATGATGAGCCAGATAATCTGGATTTACTCTATCGGACTTTTCGGCGCGACTTTCACGTTTTAAAAGCTGATAGCGGTATCAATGCCCTAGAAGTTTTGGCAGCAGAAGGAGAAGTGGCAGTCATTATCTCTGACCAAAGAATGCCAGAAATGAAGGGTACAGAGTTTCTGAGCAAAACTGTGCCGCAGTTTCCCGATACAGTTAGGATTATTCTGACGGGCTTTACTGATATTGAAGACCTAGTAGAAGCCATCAACGCTGGACAAGTCTATAAATATATCACCAAGCCTTGGGACCCTGGCGAACTCAAAGCAGTCGTCCAAAGAGCCGCAGAAACCTATGATTTGTTAAAGCAACGCACAGAAGAATTACGCCGCGCTAATGCTCAAATGGCGTTATTGTCTGTGTTAGTGCAAGTTACCCAAGCCGCAGAAAATTTAGAATCAATTCTCAAACCCATTGCTACAGCCTTTAGTGATAGTTTTGCTACTGATGGCTGTATTTTGCAGTTAGTAGAGGGAAATCAATTAGCAGGCGTTTCTGGTTCTCATAGCCGTGCTGGTACTACTCTCAACTGGCTAGACAAAGACCCCTTGGTAAATGAAGCGATCGCCACTGGCAAAGTCCAAGTCGCCTTAAATGTTGCTAAAGATCCTAAACTCGCTGCTGTATCCCACTATCAAGAAACTGGTGTGCAAGCACATTTAGTTATCCCAATTACCTACCGGAATGATATGTTAGGTGTGTTGTCACTCCAATGGCAACAACCTTGCTCTTTGCGAGAAGATGAACTGAACCTGATTAATTTATCAGCTCAACTAGTAGCGATCGCTCTGACTAGTAGTCGCTGCTATCAAGGAACTCTGTAGTTATTAGTCATTTGTCCTTTGTCATTGGTCATTGACTAATGACTAATGACTAACGACCCATGACTAATCACCAATGAATGAAGAAGTTCGTGCCATTTTTGACAGTATTGCTCCCGTGTATGACCAGCTAAATAATTGGTTGAGTTTGGGACAACACCGGATATGGAAAGAAATGGCGATTAAATGGAGTGGCGCTAAACCTGGAGACACCTGTATTGATTTGTGTTGCGGGAGTGGTGATTTAGCGTTGCGTTTAGCACGGCGTGTAGGTAATACAGGAAATGTCTATGGTGTGGATTTTTCACCCAACCTACTCGCCACTGCTCAAGAACGCTCTCAACAACAATACCCCCAACCCGCCATCACTTGGGTAGAAGCTGATGTTCTCAATTTGCCTTTTGCGAACAACCAATTTGATGCAGCGACAATGGGATATGGATTAAGAAATGTTACAGACATTCCCCAAAGCCTGAGAGAAATTCACCGCGTTCTCAAGCCCGGTGGAAAGGCGGCAATTTTAGATTTTCATCGCCCAAACAACCAGCAATTAAGAGCGTTTCAACAATGGTACTTAAATTCTATGGTTGTACCAATGGCTGAGAGTCTGGGCTTAAAAGAACAGTATGCCTACATCAGTCCCAGCTTAGATCGTTTCCCTAGAGGAGATGAACAAAAAGAACTAGCCCAGCAAGCTGGTTTTGCATCGGTTACACATTACCCCATTGTGAACGGTATGATGGGAGTGTTGGTAGTTGGTAAATCTGAGATTTGAGATTTGAGGTTTTTGATTGGCGCTGCTGGCAAAGAAGCAGAAGTCTTTGAGAAATCAATATCCGAGTCTAAATTTCCAAGTTCAAAATTGGCAAGTCCAAAATCCTGTGGATTGGTCTCATCTTTGGCTTTATGTATCTCCCCCGATATTAGGTGGGGTAATTGGCTATTTCACAAACGATATAGCCATCAAAATGTTATTTCGTCCCTACCGAGCAATTTATATTGGTGGACGACGAGTGCCTTTTACTCCCGGTTTGATTCCTCGCAACCAGGAGCGTTTGGCTACAAATATTTCTAATACCATTATGGGTTCGCTGCTCACGCCAGAAGAATTACAAAATCTGGCGCGGCGCTTGTTGCAAACAGAACGAGTCCAAGGGGCAATTCTGTGGTTGTTACGGTTAGCAATTGAACAAATTAAAGCAGATAAAGACCAAAAAAGTGCTAAAATAGTCGCCGGAATTTTGCGTGATTTGCTAGGCGAATCGCTACCGCGCTTGTTAAAAGTCTTAGCCAGAAGAGAAGACTTTTTAGAAGCGCAAATCAATCAAATTTTTGATCAAGTCCTGCTAGATTTGCAATTGACTGATGAGCAAGCTACAAGATTAGCTGATTGGTTATTGCAGACGGTTTTACCTCCTGATGTGTTGCGTCAGGCGATAGTTGATTTTTTAACCGATCGCACAATTCAAATTATCGATGAAAGCTTTCGAGAAAAAACTAGTGGTACTTATTGGGTAGTCGCTAATTTGTTCGGCTTACGAAATACTCTTACCAGACTGAGAACTTTTTGTTTGGATGAAAAAGAAGCCACAAATGCGCGGTTGCAAGAATTAACCCAAGATTTGCAAGTGCGCGATCGCCTGAAAAAAATCCTGCAAAATTTATCATTACAAAACTTACCCATTGGTACAGTCAGACAGTTACGCAAAACCACCCGCGAAACAGTCCGCCAATATATTCAAAGTACTGGCGGCGACTTACTACAAGGATTCACTGATTCTGTAAATTGGGAAAATATCGCTACATTATTGCTGAATCGCTTGAGTGCTTCACCTGTGGTCAATTCTTCTTTAGAAGTGGTCAGCTTAGAATTAGCTTTGATTTTAGAACGTTATTTAGAAAAAGATTTAGAAGCTATTGTGGCGCAAGTCATTCCAATTTTGTCCATCGACCAAGTAATTATTGACCGTGTCAAGTCAACTTCTCCGGCTGATTTAGAAGCAGCTATCGAAGGAATTGTCAAAAATGAATTACAGGCTATCGTAACTTTAGGTGGAGTTTTGGGTTTTATTGTCGGGTTATGCCAAACAGCATTTTTAATCTTGAGTCAGCAGTAAATCATACTAATTCTGTATGAAAATGCACAGAATCTTAAGAGGCGAACCGCCAAGGCTCTAGAGCTTCACATTCAACGTAGAGACGTTGTATACAACGTCTCTACAAAATTTATAGGGTACAGATTCATATTAAACTGATATTATTAGTTAAATTAAGATTTATCGATTACGGCAAGATATGAAGATAAGTCTTCTTCTTCAAATGTATCTGAATATAGTTTTTTAGTAAAAATTTTCAGAATATCTTTGATGGAAACTTCTTTAACCCTAATTCCATCAACGTCATATAACTCTCTACTTTGAATTTGAGTGACTATCCATACTTGACGATTTTTACCTTGGATTTGTAGCGTTTTTTTCTTGGAACCACCATCAGTTAATCGAACATCAATTGTTATTTGAGAATTTTTTAATTTATTAACATAATTCTCAATTTGCTCTTTTTTATAATCTTCAAAAGTTTGTCTGAGCGTGCAGTCATACATAACTACTAAACTTCCAATAATAAAAAAACCATCTGCTCTACCAGCTTGATTTTTTTTGTCATATTGATATAAATTATGGATGCCCAGTAGTCGAAGAATCATAAATACATAATCCTCAAACTCTCCTGCATCTGAAATTGACAAACTATTACCTAAACATGAACTGATTTTATCTTTAATACCTTTGACATCATCAGAATTTTCTTTTTTAACTTGAGGTCTAGGCTTTGGTGTTTGCATATTTTCTTGCAATCGGCAAACTTCTACAGCCACTGTTTCTATCGAGCCATTCTTTTTTCTCCACTCATTAGTATTAAATTGAACTAGATCACCAATTTTCAAATCTTCAATACTTGTATCAATTACCTTATTTCCAAAGAAGAGTATGTCACCTTCATGCCCTGATATTTTGATATTAGGAATTATATATCCATAAGGTGCTTTACCTTCTATGATATTGATACTCCTAATTTTGCCTGTAAATTTCATAATTTGACTACCATGACAAACAGCTTTTCCAAACATAGGATTCCCTAGAAAAGCAAGTTTGTAACATTTACAGCCTGAAGCGATCGCCTAACTCAAAATTTGTGCTAAATCCAAAATAAACCCTGGTAAAACATCCTCTCCACTCAAGCTACTAGGAGATTGTAAAATTTCAACTTCTTTTCCTTGTCGATAAATTTCTACTCGTTGATTTTGCGGATCAATTAGCCAGCCTAGACGCACACCGTTATCCATGTACTCCCGCATTTTAAGTTGCAATCTTTCTAGGCTATCTGTAGCAGAGCGCAACTCTATCACAAAATCAGGAGCCATAGGTAAAAACTTGGCAGGATCAGGATTTAAAGCTGCGATTCTTTCTTTTTTTACCCAAGCCGCATCAGTCGATCGCGTTGCACCATTAGGAAGAATGAATCCCGTGGAAGAATCAAAAACTAAGCCAGTACCATCAATATCTGCCCAATTATTCAATCGTTGACTTAAACGACTATTACGATTTCCACTTTCCCATCCCGTAGGCGGCATAACAATGATTTCCCCTTGCGCTGTTCGCTCAAAACGTAAGTCTCGATGATTTTGACAAATTTGAAAAAACTGCTCATCCGTTAACTCAATGACGGGGCTGAGGTCAAGAATCAAAGCAGTCATATTTGTTCCTCAATCTTGATATATGTAGCCTAGCATTGACTACTTATTACTAACCTTTAACTTCGGATAAGCAATACGCTTGTGGTGAAATTGCTGCCAAACTTCAACAAAAATTTCAGCAATTTGCTTCATTTCATCCCGCGTTAGTCCAGATTCTTGCAGTTGATTATCTTGCCATCTGGCACGCAAAATATTATTGAGTGTAGTTAAAGCTTGTTCGGGTGTGACTTCTTTGAGCGATCGCAAGGCGGCTTCACAAGCATCTGCTAACATCACAATTCCCGTTTCCCGTGATTGGGGAATGGGGCCATCGTAGCGGAAATCAGCTTCGTCTAATTTGATGCTGGGGTCGGCTTGGGCTTGCTGCTGTGCTTGATGGTAAAAATAAGCAATCAGCATTGTACCTTGGTGTTCGGGAATAAATGCTTGAATTGCCGTGGGTAAAGAATGTTTACGCGCCATGACTAACCCTTCACTAACGTGCTTTTTAATAATTTCGGCACTTTTCCAAGGGTCTTGAATTTCTGTTTCGTGTTTATTCGCCCCCCCCATTTGGTTTTCAATAAAACCTAAAGGATCGTGCATCTTACCAATATCGTGGTATAAAGTCCCAGCCCTGACTAATTCGACATTACAACCTAATTTTTTCGCCGCCGCTTCTGCTAAGGTGGCGACAAATAAAGTGTGTTGAAAAGTTCCGGGGGTTTCTGTAGCCAGTTTTTTTAATAAGGGACGGTTAGGATTTGCTAGTTCTGCTAACCGAATTGGTGTAACTAAATCAAATAATTTTTCTAAATAAGGACTCACGCCCAAGGCGATGATACTCCAAGCTAAACCTGATAAAGCAAACAGTCCGGCTGCTTGAAATACCATATACCAGCCTGTACTAAATGCTGTACCTATCAATAAACTCACAATGAGATAAACACTACCTTGGGTCGCTGCAATCGCTACACCTAATAATGCTAATTCTTCCCGCGATCGCAATTTTTGAGCAATGTAACTACCTAATATTCCTCCAGTTGCACCAGCTACCAAGGCAACTTTACTAACTTCCACACTTGAGGGTATAACTAGCAACAATAACCCTATGACTGTTGCACCTAAAGTCTGTCCATAAAAACTGCCTAGTAGTAAACCAACGGCACTCCAGCTAGTATGAAATATTCCCATTGCGATCACACCAGGGGTACTCAAAGTTAGGAGTAATATTAACAGGCGATCGCGTTGGCGTAATCGATACTTCTTGCGCCTTTCTACCCAAACAAAAATCCCAATTGCGCCTGTCACCATCGTGGCGACCTTCGCCAGTCCTAGCCAATTATTTTCCCGACGAATTAATTTATACTTTTCTAAAACATCAAATTGCCACTCAGTAATTTTCTGCCCTTTGTTGACAATTATCTGACCTTGGCGCACCGGAACTAAGACGGGTGAAACTCCTTCTGCGGCTTGTTTCGCCTTGAGTTGCGTTTTTTCTTCATCTTTTTTTAAGTTGGGTTCTAAAACTGCCAACAACAACTTAGATGCTAAAGCTTCCGCATCTTTCGGCACAACATACTGCACATGAGTACTGACTGCATTTTGTAAAATTTTATCTGGCAGTCCTTCGGGAATGCCCTGGGTCAAAATGCGATCGGCAATTTGGCTGATTTGTGTGTAAGTGTTTGACCAATCATCATCTGATAAATCTAAGATGACTGTTTCTTGATAAATTATCCCTGGGTTAGTTGTATCTAGTTGTAAAAATTGTGACTTGGCTTGGATATAAGCTTGGCGGATTTGAGATATCTGCTGCACCAAAGAAGCTAAATTTTGGGCTGAGGTGGTGATTCGATAAGCTTCTAATTCTCCTACAGCTATTTGAAAGTCTTTGTTTTGGGTAATGTTGCTCGGTTGGGGCGACTGAGATGGTATTGGGATGATCGTTATAGGCTGGTTATGCTCGGTAGATGAACCTGTGGCAGATGGAAATAAGGGAAGATATTTAGGAGAGCGAGGTTTTTGGGGAAATCCTAGCGAGAGTTCTAATTTTTGTTTACTCTTGTTTTCGACAGTAACTAATAGTGCTTTCCATTCTGAGTCAGAACAAGCACGGAGATATTGTTGGGTAGGTAAAGATAAAACTGCGGTGTCAAAAAAAGGAAACGGCCCAGCAACAGAACGAAGTTCATTACCTTGGTCGAGAATTTGTTGTAGTTCTTGGTTAATCTTGTTGGTAATCTTGTCATCAACCCTTAAGACTTGTATAGAACTGTTACTAACCTCTTTCCGTTGAGCTTCAGTTTGTTTTTTATCTTCAATGCTGGTAGCGTAAGGTGCTTTAAAAGTTTGTGGTGCGTAGGTTCCTGCTTGCAGTTGGGGTTGGTTGTATAGCTTATGACCCAGTACCCCGGTTAACGAAACAACTGCGATCGCAAATACCACAGAAGAACGTTTTTCATGTACCCAGCCTAAACCGACTGCGATCATTCCAGTCTGAGTTTTGAACGATTTTGTCATTGTTCTGGGTACCGTTGGGCGTTTATAAATTTAATTTTATGTAAGTAGTTATATTGATCAAGGCTTAATTAACGTGAGCGAATGACGCGCGGTGCAGCAAATACAGAAACAAAATTTTGTTTGTCCAGCATCACACATCCGTCTAAAGTCAATGGTTTGGGATGTAGGGACAGGTTATATACTCCTGACCACACAGCTAAAAGTGCATCGGTTAATTCTAACATCTGTGGATAATTGACCAGTATCCCAGTAGAGTTATCGGTTGATAAATATAAAACTCGCCACTGTGTAGGAATTCCGGCTGTGCTATTGAAGGTTCCCGATAAACCACCTGCGATCGCACCTATTATCGGGGAAGGTAACAATCGATTTGCGCGTAAAACTGTTAAGCGAAAGTCTTCTGGTGTACTGAGAAAGCAATAAAATGCCAATGCGATCGCACTGCTAGTTTTGTCTTTGGTATTTAACTCTGCTTTAGCTGTTTCTAACCCAGCATGTTTAGATAACAAATCATTAACTTGTAATAATTGTTTTGGTAATGATGTTGGTGTGTCGCCAATAAAACTAATAATTTGAGCTATAAGAGTTTGCGGATCTAATTTTTCGGTTAAAGATAAAGCGATCGCGTAGCCTACTGCTAATATTCCATCCCGTACCACTGGATCTTCTCCCCAAAGTTGGTACGTGTGTAGTAAATTATTTCTTAACTTCAGCAAATTGTCATGAAAAAAAAGTGCCACTGGTAAGGCGGCTAAAATAATTTCAGAAGTGGCATGATTATTAAGATAAAAACTAGGCAATTCTTCTTGCTGACGCTGTTTCCAGTCATCCAAATCTAATTTGCCTAGCTTCACCAAACTTTCGGTACCCAGTAGCATTAATTTGCCAATATCTGAGACAGCTTGAGGTGATTTGTCTCCCGACTTAGCTAAATTTGCACCTAATAACGCTCCGAGTATAGTACCTCTAAAGCGGCTGAACAGTGAATAGCGCATATCTCAAGTATGAAGTGTAAAGTGTTAAGCCTGAAATTTCAGCCTTAACAATTTATAGCAGTCGCAGCATAAGTTATACCAAATCGATATGAAGAAGCATATAATTTGCCAGCGAAGGCAATATGCAGCCTTTTATGGAACTGGTATGAGTACTTTATACACATATCTTGTACCCAGCCCTGACGAATGGAATTCGCGGCTATAAAAACCAAGTCCGCCTGCGCGGACTAACTTAAAATCAAGATTTTTGAACCCGCGCAGGCGGGTTTTGTCTGTGTAGCCGCGACTTCAGTCGTTTGGTTCAAAATATGTGTATACCTTGCTAAACTTCATCCTTTCGTAAATGATGCACTAAAGCCTGTAAGCCTAAAAAATAACTTTGTGCGCCAAAACCACTAATTTGACCAATCACTACAGGCGCGATGTAAGAATGATGGCGAAAATCTTCTCGACGGTAAATATTGCTGAGGTGTACTTCAACTGCTGGTAAATTAACTGCTGCGATCGCATCTCTTAGTGCCACACTAGTGTGTGTATACGCCCCAGCATTAATTAAAATCCCCTGGTGTTTACCTAAAGCTTCATGAATCGCATCTACCAAAGCGCCTTCATGATTAGACTGCATGGCAAACACACTTGCTTGCATCTTTGCCGCTTGTTCTTGCAATAAACGGTTAATTTCAGCCAAAGTTACAGCACCATAAATCCCCGGCTCTCGCTGTCCCAGCAAATTTAGGTTTGGCCCATGCAGTACCAAAATGCTTAAAGGTTGCACCTGCAATTGTCAGTCCCTTCAGATTTAACGACGACGGGAGCGTTCATTGACTGGAATCGGAATCAGTTCCGGTTCCGGTTCAGCTTCTGGCCCCAGCAGGGCTTCAATTAGCTTGCGAGCCATTTCTTTCAGCCTTTCCAGTACCTTTTCTATATAGTCCATGAACTGACCGCTCCTGAATTACTAACTACTTTAATTAACAGCTACGCGGAAATTGGCTTATTATTACACGTTTTGCTGCTAACTTGGCTGATTCCCGAATTTCTGATTCTGGGTTAGCCATTTTAAAAGTTGCGAGTTGTGATTTCCCTTACTTTTTAGAGTATCACATCCACAACCTAATGAACTGCATCTCTCTCAAGATGGGTATGTTGTCAAAATAGTCAAGAGTCATTTGTCAATGGTCAATGGTCATTTGTCATGGGAAATTAGTTATGATTTCTAGACTTAATAGACGGCTGTACACTAAGTGCTGAGTGCTGAGTACTGTACACTGGGCGAAGTCGAGGTAAGTCGAAGTGTGAGTACTAATGAGAAATTTCAGCCTGCAAAGGCAGGCTTTATTCCTGTAGCCGCGACTAATCGTTCTGTCTCCCTTGTCTCCCTTGTCTCCCTTGTCTTCCTGTCCCCCTTGTCCCTAAATAAAGAGAGTCACGTAGAAGCCCCTGAACTCAACCTCACTCCTCACCCCTCACTCTTTTTAGTAGTGGTCTTAGATGACTTAGCAGTTGATTTAGCGCGGGTACTAGTTGTTTTAGTAGTTTTGCGGGTAGATTTTTTCCCAGATGAAGCTTTACTGGCTAACAATTCCAGGGCTTGAGATAGGGTCATTTCTTCCACCGACTGTCCTTCAGGAATGCTGACGTTAGTTTTGCCATGCTTGATATAAGGGCCATAAGGGCCATCATATATATTCACTGGTGAATCATCTTCGGGATGGTTCCCTAGTTCCTTTAACGCCGCTTTGGACTTACTGTTAGCCGAACTCCGTCCTTTTTTCGGTTCTGATAATATTTCCAAAGCTCTTTCTAAAGAAACTGTTAAAACATTATCCGCAACTTTTAACGAACGGTAATCTTTGCCTTCTTTGCCTTGGTCGTGAACTACGTAAGGGCCATAGGGGCCGATACTAGCTTGAATTCTGCCTCCTGTCGCTGGGTGGGTTCCCAAAGTCCGAGGAAGTGCTAAAAGACCAACAGCTATTTCTAGAGTGACATTTTCTTTCGGCACGTTTTTGGGAATGGAAGCTTGTTTTGGTTTAGGATTTTCTTCTGTTTTGTCACCTAATTGCACGTAAGGGCCGTAAGTCCCAATTTTGATATAAATCGGCTCACCTGTTTCGGGATGGCGACCAAGTTCGTCGGGGCCTGTGGTTTTTTGCTTGAGTAAAACTTCTACTTGTTTAGGGTCGAGGTCAGCCGGGGTTAAATCTTTGGGAATGGAGGCTGTGACTACAGCATCACCGTTTTCCACTTCGATGTAAGGGCCGTATTTGCCAATGCGGACTTTTGCTGCTAAATTTTCTAGTTCTACGGTTCTAGCTTTAGTCGCATCAATTTGACTTTTCTGTTCTCTAACTAAGGTTTCTAACCCTTTGTCACCTAAATAAAATTCCCGCAGGTAAGGTAGCCAGTTAACTTCACCTTCGGCAATGTCATCTAAGGTTTGCTCCATTTTGGAGGTAAAACTAGGGTCAACAATATCGGGGAAGTGTTTTTCTAATAAGCTGGTGACGGCAAAGGCGGTGAAGGTGGGAATTAAAGCATTATTCACCAATTGGGCATAACCTTTATCGATGATGGTACCGATAATGCTGGCGTAGGTACTAGGACGACCTATACCTTCACTTTCTAAGGTTTTGACCAAAGTGGCTTCGGTGTATCTGGCTGGGGGTTGGGTTTCGTGACCAACTGCTTCGAGTTCTTTACAGTTTGGATGATCCCCTACTTTCAGGTTAGGCAAGATAATTTCTTGGTCTTCTAGCGCGGCTTCGGGGTCGTCGGAACCTTCGACGTAGGCGCGTAAGTAACCAGGAAAGTCGATGCGTTTTCCAGAGGAACGGAAGCCAGCATCCTCAACCTGTAACTGCACAGTAATTTGGGTTTGGCGGGAGTCAGCCATTTGACAGGCGACGGTACGCTTCCAAATTAAGTCGTAAACAGCGAGTTCTCGACCGCTTAAACCTGTTTCTTGGGGTGTGCGGAAAGTGCTACCGGCTGGGCGGATGGCTTCGTGGGCTTCTTGTGCGCCTTTAGATTTGGTGGTGTATTGCCGGGGTTGGGGGCTGAGATATTGCTTACCGTACAGCTTTTCTACACAATCACGAGCAGCTGCGATCGCCTGATCTGACAAATGCACCGAGTCTGTACGCATATAGGTAATATACCCTTGCTCGTACAAGTTTTGAGCAATCCGCATCGTATCCCGTGCCGACAGCCTCAGTTTCCGGTTCGCTTCTTGTTGCAAGGTGGAGGTAGTAAACGGTGGCGCAGGTTTACGGGTAACTGGCCGTTCCTCCATCTCGGTAACATTCCAGGTTTTGCCTGTTAACCGTTCTTTCAACGCCACAGCATCGGCTTCTGTGAGTAACACCACATTGCGCCCAGCTGCAATTTGTCCTGTGTTGGGGTCAAAATCACTGCCACTGGCAACTTTTGTCCCACCCAAGGTCACTAACTGGGAGGTAAACGGTGCTTTTGCCTGTTCTAAATAGGCTTTTAAATCCCAATATGTCCCTTCATGGAAGGCGCGGCGTTGGCGTTCTTTTTTCACCAATAACCGCACAGCTACAGACTGGACTCGCCCAGCAGATAATCCCCAGGCGATTTTTTCCCATAGCAGGGGCGAGAGTGTATATCCTACCAAACGGTCTAAAATTCGGCGTGTTTCTTGGGCGCGGACTAGTTGTTCATCAATAGTGCGGCAGTTTTTCAAGGCTTTTTTTATCGCCTCTTGGGTGATTTCGTGAAACACCATCCGCTTGGTCGGAACTTTGGGCTTCAGCAATTGGTATAAATGCCAACTGATGCTTTCTCCTTCCCGGTCTTCGTCAGTTGCCAGGATGAGTTCAGTTGCCTCTTTTAAGGCATCTTTGAGCTGAGTAACAACTTTCTTTTTGTCTTTGGGGACAACATACACCGGTTCAAAGTCTGCGTCCACATTTACCCCTAGCTGCGCCCATTTTTCCCCTTTGATGGTCGTGGGGATTTCACTTGCTGACTGGGGGAGGTCACGGACATGACCCATAGACGCTTCTACCCGATAGTCTTTTGGTAGGTAGTTGCGAATGGTACGAGCTTTGGTGGGAGATTCGACGATGACGAGAGTTGACATGGAAATTTCAAAAAAAAGAATAGCTGTCAAGCTAAACAGTCAAATTGAAGCAAGTTCTGTGAAATGTCAAGAGAAAATTCGAGCTTGGGGGCTGTGAATTCATCCTCACACAAACTGCCTGGAAATGCGAAAATTCGCAAAACTTCAGAAGCAGTCTTTCTTAGAGCATAAGATAAAGAAACGTTGGTGGTGAATTTCCAACTATTTCAATCTTTAACTTATCTCAGGCATAATTGGCGACTACCGTTGGCAAAATACTGTTCAAGTGTAGTAGCGCGATACTTTTTTTATCAGGGGGTGGGGGTGTAAGGTTGGGTGAAATGATAGGAAAACCCAACCTGACATTCTTTTGCTGCGGTTCTGGCTGGCGTGCTGCGACCTCTGGAATTTTTTAGGTTGTGCCAAAATTAAATCAAAATTGCGATTAAAAGCAAAGTAGGGTTCATTACTGTATAGCTCAAAGTTAAGACTATGAAAGCGATTCGCCAAGGTGATGTTATTTTACTACCTGTGGAGCAGGTTGACGGACAAAAGAAACTTGATTTAATTTTGGCAGAAGGTGAGGTTACAGGACACAAGCATAAAATTAGTGAAGGAGAGGCAGAGTTATATGAAAAGGATGGCACCCTTTATCTGCGTGTTTTATCAGATATAGCATTGTTAACTCACGAAGAACATCAGGCGATTCCTATTCCTCAAGGTAACTGGTTAGTCAAAATTCAGCGTGAGTATGAGCCGGAAGGTTGGCGATATGTTGCAGATTGAAAAACTCACCCCTGAGCAAGCAGCTTTGATTCCAGTTTATCGAGAGAAGTGGCGAAAGATTGCGCTTTCTACTGAACGAATTGATAGAGAGAAAGCGACTGAAGCGGTGAATGCTGTTTATGAAATTATGGGCTTTGATGAGCCGCAGATTGTATTTTTTGATAGTCCTTATGCTGCTTTAAAAGAGTTTAACCAGCAATTACATCACTCTCAACTCAATGAAAAAGCTTACACGATCCAAAGAGAAATACTGACGGAAAAGAGAAATTATATACGCTCTCAAATTCTTAACAAAGAACTAGCAATTTTTCTTATACAAGAATTTATTTCTAATCCATTAGATGATATCTTTGAAAGATTTAGTTGGATTATATTAAAAGAACTACATACACACTTTTATATTGTTGATGAAGAACTAGATATTGAGGCTTTTGATGTAAGTTACTTTGCACCAGAGTCTTGGGCTAATGTTGCTAGTTTTATAGATTTTTGTATCTCTGAGTTAAATTGTGATTTATCTCAGCAAGATTGGTTAGTTATACAAAACCTAATTAAAAATTGTGGTTGGATATTTCCTGATGAGCATATAGCAATTGTATGCGATCGCCCGATTCATATCCGCTTCGATAATCAAAACCGCCTGCACGCCGAAGGTGAACCAGCAATTGAATTTGCTGATGGCTATAGCCTTTACTCTTATCACGGTGTTACCTTACCTGAAAAATACGGTAAGATACATCCTCAACAATGGCAAGCCCAATGGCTATTAACAGAAACCAATGCTGAACTGCGGCGCGTGTTGATTCAAGGTATAGGTTACAGTCGCATTTGCCAAGATTTACAAGCTATTGAATTAGATAATTGGGACGGATATACCCTGTTAAGAATTGATAATGATTTTATTGATATTGAACCAATTTTGTTATTAAAAATGACTTGTCCCAGTACAGGTTTTATTCATGTTTTGCGTGTTCCCCCAAATATGGTGTCAGCCCGTGAAGCAATTCGCTGGGTTAATTGGGGAATTGATCCAGAGGATTTTATAATAGAAACTTGAAAAGTATAAATTTAATTAACCTCTCCCCAACCCCTCTCCGATGCGGAGAGGGGCTTAAATATCATTGGTTTTTAATGCGAAAATAAGCTTTTAAAGCCTCTCTCCTTATAGGGGCTACGGTGTACACACAAGTCTGATCAAATTGCCTAGTAGCATTTCGATCCCCCCTAACCCCCCTTAAAAAGGGGGGAATTTTCTTCAAGTCCCCCTTTTTAAGGGGGATTTAGGGGGATCAGAGGATTTGTGTGTACACGGTTGCCTTATAGGGGAGAGGTTTGGAGAGGGGTTTTAAAAATTGTGAAACTCAAGTTAAATTAATCGATAATATCAATCTTGGCAACTGAACCAGAGAATATACCACAACCTATTAATTTCACACCTTACTACACTCAAAGTTACGGCTCAATTTATTTAGGCGATAGTCTGCAACTAATTAAATTTTTGCCAGAAAGCAGCGTTAACCTGATTTTGACATCGCCGCCGTTTGCGTTGACGCGCAAAAAAAAGTATGGCAATGAGAGTGCAGAAAAATATATTGAGTGGTTTCTACCCTTTGCGTCGGAATTTAAAAGAGTGCTGGCAGATAACGGCTCATTTGTTTTAGATTTAGGTGGTGCGTATCTTCCTGGTAATCCTGTACGAAGTCTTTATCAATACGAATTGTTGCTGAGGTTGTGTAAGGAAGTAGGCTTTTTTCTGGCACAGGAATTTTATCATTACAACCCAGCAAGACTACCCACCCCGGCTGAGTGGGTAACAATTAGAAGAATCCGGGTAAAAGATGCGGTTAATGTTGTTTGGTGGTTATCAAAAACGGCAAACCCCAAAGCAGATAATCGGAAAGTTTTAAAGCCTTATAGCCAAAGTATGCAGCGATTACTCAAAAATGGTTATGAAGCAAAAATGCGCCCCAGTGGCCATGAAATTTCGGGTAAGTTTCAAAAAGACAATCAAGGTGCAATTCCACCAAATTTATTAGAAATTCCCAACACAGAATCTAATAGTCTTTATTTACGTCGCTGTAAAGCTAAGGGAATTCAGCCCCATCCGGCAAGGTTTCCGCAGGGGTTTGCTGAATTTTTTATCAAGTTTCTAACAGATGAGGGTGATCTGGTTTTAGATCCATTTGCTGGTTCCAACACAACTGGTTTTGTAGCTGAGACTTTAAAACGCCAATGGATTTCTTTTGAAATTAATCAGGATTATGTAACAGGGAGTCGTTTTCGGTTTGTTGAGTAGCCAAATCTATTGAGGATTCAAAGTAAAACTTAATAATTTTACTTAAATCTCTCCATCTACTTGCATTTTATGAACCTGATCTGCCAATTCTTGACGATTTTGATCATCAAGCTTATCGATCGCTAACATCCCCATGAGGATGACTTCTTTGAGAGTTAAACGAGTTGAATGTGCCTGTTTCTGCACAATCTCCTTGATAATCGGACTAACACCGATCGCTGTACTAGCTCTAGCCACAGAACAAATATATAACATTCAAGACACCGCCTAAATCTTAGCATTTCCCTTAAAGTTCTTCTATATATCTGTTATTCGATTTAACTTAACCCAAAAGAATAATTGCTGATTTAAACATAATCTGCTGATTTATAAAGAAGTTTTACGTTGATTTTGAGCTTTTTTTTGCTGTATCTTGCTCACTGACGTAAATTTCACCAATTTTGAGCTAAATTTATCACTCAGTAAGTAGCTAGGCGATCGCATCTCCTAGATTTCTCACGAGAGGGAAGGGTGGGAGGTGTGGGCGGCTGACAGGTGTAGGTTTTTTACGTTCTGCCCCAAAAATCTTGATTTGGGGTGTAGGGGTGTAAGGGTGTGAGGGTGATGAAACTCTGATTAAATCGTGATTTTTAGAGTCGCTACTCATCACTCTGTTAAAAACCTACACTTGTGAGGGGGTGGGAGGACGGTGAAGAAATCTTTCCCCCCACACTCCCCTCTCTCCCCACACTCCCCTCTCTCCCCACACTCCCCACATCCGGGTAATGGCATCAGCTTGCCATCAAGCATTAAGATTAACTTACGTATATTTATTTACGTCTAGTTGTTGCTATACTAAGCAAGATTACTGCTAAGTATAGTAAATATATTGAGTGATTAACTCACAGTATAAAGGTTCTGCAAAGAACGAATCTCTACAATTCACTAATTTGCAGATTCACGGAAACGCTCAGGCAAAGCTATGTTAACTACGTAGAAACTTCTATTTTTATAAAAAGTTGCGTTAAAGAGATGATGAATTCCAAATGTAATCTTGTTAAACTGCTTTACAGTACTACTGAGTGTAAATAAAAATAATAACTTAACCAAGAAAAAAATCATCCTGAACACAGGTAGCAAATGCTGTCATAAGGGAAAGTACCAAGTATGAGGAAATACAAAGCGATGAAGCACAATTATCTGTTAGCAGTAGGCTTGTTAACAGGATTGGCAATACCAGTATCGACGCTTTCGCCTCTGTCAAACAGATTGCCAGCAAATTCTAGTTACCTGGGGACAGCAAAACATAATTCACTGTTAATGATAGGTGGAAACAATCTTCCTGCCTTTGACAAGTCTTTACCAGAGTTGAGATATCAAGCTTTACAACATATAAAAAATTCGCACTCAACAGTGAGTGAAAAAATTATCCCTAGTGCGGATATTTCCTCACCAGCTTTAAAGTATTCACAATCAATAGTTGATAATAAAAAAGCTGCAAGTCTTGATGAATCTTTACCAGCAATTAGTGAGCCAGGATTGTTAGCGCCAATCGAGTCACTATTTCATCGCAGTTCAGCATCATCAAATGTACCGTTAACATCTGGATATCAACTTTATTACCAAAGACTAGCGGCTTTAAAGACTGGTCAAATTTATACACGTATGTCTGATGATGCGCCATCTTTTTCCGAATCTAATAAACAACGCCAATTAACTTACGAAGATTGGAAGAGTTTATTAGCTTTAGAAGCCAAAGCTGTGACTAAAGGTCAAGGTAACAATCATTTAAGTATTATGCTTGGGGATTCTTTAAGTTTGTGGTTCCCCCCGCAAAAACTACCTAGTGGCAAACTTTGGCTAAATCAAGGTATATCTGGTGATACTTCTGGCGGAATTTTAAAAAGATTAAGCGCATTTTCCTCTACAAAGCCAGAAGTCATTTACATCATGGCGGGAATTAATGATTTACGCCGAGGGCTAAAAGATGAAGTGATTTTGCAAAATTACCGCCAAATTATCCGCCGTTTGCGAAAGGAACACCCAAAAACTGAGATAATTGTGCAATCAATTTTGCCAGCAAGCTTACCAACAATTTCTAATAGCCGAATTCGGCGGATTAATTTTCAATTGTCCCTAATTGCTCAACAAGAGAAAGCAAATTATTTAAATATTCATGATTGGTTTACCGATTTTGAAGGTAATTTGCGCTTAGAGTTAACCACTGATGGATTACATCTATCCCAGGAGGGATATGATGTTTGGCGTTCCGCACTAGAACAAGTCGAGTACAAGTTGACTCAGCGTGAACAGGAAAAATTGCGATCGCAGTTTTAAAATTTATGGAAATTCATGATACTGATGCTATTGCCATCCGTTCTGTGATTGAAAGTCAATTAGCAGCTTTTCAGCAAGATGATGCTCAAACTGCGTTTACTTTTGCAAGTGCGGGAATTCAAGAGCAATTTCAAAGCCCAGAATACTTTATGCGGATGGTAATGCTAAATTACCCGGCGGTGTATCGTCCTCGTTCGGTGATGTTTGAAAAAATTACTATTATTCAAGACAATATAACTCAACCTGTATTATTGTTGAGTCCTCATGGTACGCCGTTGCGGGCGTTATATTTTATGGAACAGCAACGCGATGATACTTGGAAAATCAACGGTTGCATTTTAGTATCAGTAGAAGCGGAAATTACTTAGATTATTAATTAATAGACAAGGGAGACAAGGGGGACAAGGGGGACAAGGGAGACAAGGGAGAGAGGTTTGTTGATGATTGAGGATTGCTATAGTCGAGAAATATTTGTCTAGAATAATCATTAGGACTTACGCAAGAACCCTCTTAAATCCTCTTCACTTCGTGTCCTACCCTGCGGGAAGCCGCTATCGCGTCTATGCGCCCTTTGTGGTTCGTTTTTTCATGATTTTGCGTAAGTCCTGATCATCTAGAAATAATTTCTTTTATCCCTACATAGCGTTTCTGACTCTAGTGAGTTACTAGACAAAAATAATTAACCGCCGATGGACGCAGATGGACGCAGATAAATTTGTACATCAGCAGACTAGAAAAGGTTATAGTATTCCGATTTCTGACTTCTGGCTTCTGCCTTCTAAATTTACCTTCAAGACTTGATTTAATTTGCCGCTACGATAACCTTCTAAATCTAAGGTGACGTAGATAAAGCCAAATTCTTGGAATGCGGTAACTACAGTAGCTAAATCAACAGCTAAGACGAAATCTTTAATTTTTTCTGGGGCTAATTCAATGCGGGCGGTGTCACCTTCAGAACGTACACGCAAATTATCCCATCCGAGTTTCCGCAAATAAATTTCGGCTCTACCGACTCTTTGTAATTTAGCTACGGTAATTTCTTCACCATAAGGAAAGCGGGAACTTAAGCAAGGTTGAGCAGGTTTATCCCACCAAGGTAAATTAAGTTGTTGAGAAAGTTGGCGAACTTCTAATTTAGATACACCAATTTCAGCTAAAGGCGATCGCGCCCCTCGTTCTTTGGCGGCTTGGATTCCTGGGCGATAATCGTGTAAATCATCGGCGTTCACCCCATCCACTACATAGGGGTAGCCTAACTCTACAGCTAATGGTTTGAGTGTGTCGTGTAGTTCGCTTTTGCAAAAATAGCAGCGATTGACAGGATTTGATGTGTAGTTGGGATTTGCCATCTCATTGGTTTGCACAACTTGATGCGTAATCCCAATAGTTGCGGCTTGAATTTTTGCGTCTTCTAATTCTTCTGGTAACAGTGAAGGCGAAACTGCTGTTACAGCCAAAGCGCGATCGCCTAAAACATCATAAGCAATCTTCGCCACTAAAGTACTATCTACACCACCAGAATAGGCAATTAAGGCGCGTTCCATTTCGCCAAATAAGGCTTTGAGTTGCTCTAGTTTTTCCGACAATTTCATTTTGAATTCCTGACATTTCCCCACAATTTCCATTGTAGAGGTGTACAGAAAATCTGTGTTTTAGCTGGGCGACGCTTCCGATGCTGGTGGTGGTAATTGAATATACTTTGCTACTAAAGCCGCTAAAAGTGGTAAATCCAGGGGTTTAGAAATATATTCATTGACTCCTGATGCGATACAAGTTTCGCGATCGCCTTTCATCGCCATTGCCGTTTGAGCAATTACTGGAATTTTTTGATACTCTGCGTTTTGACGTAGTTGCTTGACCACCTGTAGCCCGTTTTCATCGGGTAACTGAATATCAATTAAAATTAACCCTGGTGTTTGTTGTGCCAGAGTTGACCAAATTGCGGTAGCATTTTTAATCCAAGTTACCTGATAACCCAATCTCTCAAGATAAGTTTGCATTAACTGGCCATTGGGTAAATCATCTTCCACCAATAAAATTCGGAAGTTAGAACTAGGAACGATATTTGACGCACATAAGGTAATATCTGCTGCATCTGTTTGAGCTTTCGGATGCTCTAGCACTTCCGTTACTGGTGTCACAGGCAGAATAATTGTAAAACGCGAACCCTGATTCAGTTTCGATTCTACTTCTACAGAACCCCCGTGAATTTCTGCCAGTTTCTTGGTGACAACCAAACCCAAGCCTGTACCTTCATCACGGTTAGTTACCGAGTTCGCAATCTGAAAATAAGGTTGAAAAAGTTGTTCTTGGTCTAATTGAGAAATTCCAATTCCTGTATCCCAAACTGTAAAATTGACAAATTCAGCTTGTGGGATAACTTTTAAACCCACTTCCCCAGTACAAGTAAACTTGACAGCATTGAAGAGCAAATTTAATAGCATTTGCTTGAGGCGCAAGGGATCTGCAACTAAAGTTGTCACGCTAGGATCTAGTTCTAGGCGCAGTTTTAAGCCTTTGTTAGCGGCTTTCTCTTTGACTAATGCCAAAACATTACGGCATAGTTCTGGCACATTTACTTCTTCTGGTTGGACTTCTAGCTGATTGGCTTCAATTTTGGAGAGGTCTAAAATATCATTAATCAGTGCTAACAAGTGTTTGCCACTTGACTGAATAATATTTAAATATTCTTGATGGCGTTCTCGGCTGGGTTCGTAACCTTGAGCTAACAGTAAATGGGTGAATCCGATAATCGAACTCAAGGGTGTGCGAATTTCGTGGCTGGTATTGGCGAGAAACTGATTTTTGAGTTGATTGGTTCTTTCGAGTTCCTGATTAGAATTACCAATATTTTGTGAGAGTTGCTGCCAAGATTGTATTTGTTTAAACTGTGCCAGAGCGTTAGTCAGTTGTTGGGTGACTCTGGTGAATAATTCTGGTTTCAGTTGTATTTGTGATGCTGTCAGGACTTCTCGCGGTGCTTTAGGAATAATTAGCCAGCCAATCATTTCAGAATTATTGGTTAAAGGCCAAGCACTTGGCGGTTGTTGACTAGCAAGGCGCTGCAAGTCTGAAACTTCCACCATTTGCGTTAATTGCAACCGCAGTTTTTTGCCTTTTTGGGGTGTGACTTCTAAGGCTGATGCAGAAGTTGAAACATAACAAACTTGAGCCAATGTTGTTTGTGGTTGAGGCAGAGCGATCGCTACTCTACTATTATTCAAAGCCACATCAAGTTCATCGACCACTGTTTGAAAAATTTCTGCTGCTGTTGCTTCTACCTGTAAAGTAGACGCAGAAACAGACAATAGGTAATCATTCAGGCGACTTTGCAACTTGTTCAAGCTGCACTCTAACCACAACTCCGCACGGAGTTGTTGAATTGTTGCCAAAAGACTTGGCGTTGTATCTACCTGTGAGTTTTGTTCTGGTAAGCTTGAATACTGCTGCATGGTCAACTAGACCGTTGAACAAGTTTAGCCTGGCGCAAAATTGCGAACAAGATTCTATGTATATTAGCTCACAAATCCTAATTGTTCACAAACTCTAACTTTTACTGTTTATGGTAACAGACGTAACACTAGTTTTAGAATAAATCACTCAAGTCTAATTTCTTTAGAGTAACTAATTTGCGTAAAAATCATGGTTCCACAAGTTCTACAACAAGATATACAACAAGTTCTACAACTAATTGTCAATGGTATTGCTTTAGGAAGCATTATTGCTTTAGCTGCGGTTGGTCTGACCCTCACCTACGGGATTTTACGGTTATCGAATTTTGCTCATGGTGATTTTCTGACT
Organism: Aulosira sp. FACHB-615; assembly: GCF_014698045.1. Taxonomy (GTDB): domain Bacteria; phylum Cyanobacteriota; class Cyanobacteriia; order Cyanobacteriales; family Nostocaceae; genus Nostoc_B. The sequence continues at coordinate 51,890 of NZ_JACJSE010000015.1, read as the reverse complement.
TTAGGTGCGTATTTGACGCTGTTGGTAAATGCAGCTGGGGTGAATATCTGGCTATCGATGATTTTGGCAGCCGTGGGAACTGTCGGCGCGATGCTGCTATCAGAAAAGTTATTGTGGTCAAAGATGCGCTTAATTCGTGCCACTTCCACAACGCTGATTATTATTTCTATTGGTCTAGCTTTATTTTTACGTAATGGCATTATCTTAGTTTGGGGTGGCAAAAACCAAAACTACAATGTTCCTGTGACTTCTGCTTGGGACTTTTTTGGTGTCAAAATCCCCCAAAATCAACTTTTGGTTTTAGGTCTAGCTGTGTTAGCAATTGTGGGGCTGCATTACCTCCTGCAAAACACCAAAATTGGTAAAGCAATGCGAGCTGTCGCAGATGATTTAGATTTAGCTAGAGTTTCCGGTATCAATGTTGAGCAAGTTATTCTTTGGACTTGGCTGATTGCTGGTACACTCACTTCCTTGGGTGGAAGTATGTACGGTTTAATTACGGCGGTGCGCCCTAATATGGGATGGTTTTTAATTTTGCCATTGTTTGCTTCAGTAATTTTAGGCGGAATTGGGAACCCTTATGGAGCGATCGCCGCAGCTTTTATCATTGGCATTGCTCAGGAAGTTAGCACTATTTGGCTGGGTTCACAATACAAACAAGGTATTGCCCTACTAATTATGATTTTGGTGCTGCTCATTCGCCCCAAAGGTTTATTTAAAGGCACGATTTGAGCAGCACCAGCCCACTTCTAATTATTCAATGATGTGGAAATAGTAGGCTGCTACCAACAAGTTAAGAGCTAACAGCAGCAACGCCCAACCTGTACGAAATGGATAGGGAGGCTTTGCTCCACTGTCTGCCACTGCGGAACTTTTGTTTTGAGTAGCCATAAGAGGTTCTCCTTAATGTCATGACTTTTTCAGAAATACCAAATAGCTGCACCAATTACCCAGATTCGTTAAAAATATTTGTCTAGCGAGGGAGGAGTGGTGGGTTATGAGTAATGAGTTGTAATTCAGACTTCAGGCTTCACACTTGTATCTTCTCCTGCATGGTAAGAACTGCGAACCAGAGGCCCAGAACGGACATGAGTGAATCCCATTTTCCATGCTAAACTACCAAGCTCATCAAATTCCTCTGGAGTCCAGTATTTTTGTACTGGCAGATGATCTAAGGAAGGACGCATATACTGACCAATAGTTAAGCGATCGCAGCCTATAGTTCTTAAATCTGCCATTGTTTCGAGAACTTCTTCGACAGTTTCGCCATGTCCCAGCATTAAACCAGACTTGGTGGGGATAGTCGGGTCAATTTCTTTCACTATAGCCAAGACTTGCAGGGAGCGATCGTATTTTGCCCCCCGACGCACTCGCCCAGTTAACCGTTGTACCGTCTCAATATTGTGATTAAAACAAGCAGGTTTGGCATTCACAATCAATTCAATCCGTTGGCGCTGTCCTGCCTCACCCACACCCGCACCACCCCAAAAATCTGGTGTGAGTACTTCAATTTGAGTGTCAGGGTTTAACTGTCTCACCGCCTCCATTGTTTTGACAAAATGTCCCGCTCCTTGATCTGGTAAATCATCCCGCGCCACAGAAGTTAACACCACATAATTTAATCCTAGAAGCTGGACTGCCTCTGCTACCTTCTGGGGTTCTGCTAAATCAAGCGGCATTGGTGCATGGCCTTTATCAACTTGACAAAAAGCACAAGCACGGGTGCAAGTAGGCCCCATCAGCAAAAAAGTAGCCGTTTTCTGGGCATAGCACTCTCCCCTGTTAGGGCAACGTCCCTCTTCGCAAATCGTGTGAATTTGACGCTGTTTAATAATGCTTTGTACGGTAGAAATTTCACTGGCTTTGCCAATCGGGCGGCGTAACCAGCTAGGCATAGCCATAATTTCGGACTTAAATTCCCCTGATGGTAACAAAGTCATAAATCCTAGATAAATCTCCAGCTATTTATACCGAAATATACTATCCCCCAATCCATAAAAAATTTAGATATAGTGGGATGACTCTCAAGGTCAAGCGGCATAGCCGTAATGCAACTTAAATTTTCTGTTAGAGAAATCAGTCGTGGCCAGTAACAAAATTTTAGTTATCGATGACACTACCGTTGTCAGGGTAAAAGTCCGAGAAATGTTACCTCCAGGTAACTTCGAGGTATTAGAAGCAAAAGACGGGGTGGAAGGACTTAATTTTATCCGTCAAGAAAAACTCAGCTTGATTATGTTAGATTTCCTACTGCCAAAAATGAGTGGCTGGGAAGTTTTTCAACAAATTCAAGCCCAGCCGGATTTAAGAAAAATTCCTTTAGTGATCATGTCTGGTCGCAAGGAAGAAGTTACCGAAAAAATCCCCGAACCATTTGAATATTTTGATTTTCTAGGTAAACCATTTGATAAAAAGCAACTGATTGACGCGATTAAATCAGCAATGGCTAAGGCCAAGCTGCCACGTCCTGAACCTGCTTTAGTAGGAGTTGGGGCGGCTAAAAATGGCGCTAGTACAGGTACAACTAGTGCAAGTGCGATCGCCGAACAAGAAACAGTAGCTACAGTCAGTATTGACCACTCGCCACTACCATCAGCATCTCCTGTTGAAACAGCTTCTTTAGCAGAAATTAAAGCACTGAATGAGAAAATAGTTCAAATGCAAACTGAAATAGATGGCTTGAAAAAACAGTTAGCTCAGGTAGTCACCTTTATTAAACAGAAAATTAAGTAAAGTTCAAACTTGCTTTAGTCTCTGTTGCCTTTAATAGTTTCTTCTCCAAATTCTCATTCAATCTCGATTAAATATAGTATAACTTTCTAGTCTTTTACTAGAAAAAGTACTATAAATCGTAAATTTTCTAGAAAGAAATAACATTACTAGTAGTCAATAATTACCAAAAATAATCGAGTAGAGATATTAATAGAAAAATCTCTACTCGATTATTTTTCTTAGGTGCAAAAAATATCTTGATTTTATAATTATACGCATATACGCTTTTATGCAATATAAATGACACTGCAAATTAATAATTATTTGTTATTACTAAACTTTTGTTAATAACTAATTTTTCTATTACAAAGCATATTTATAAAAAATCATAACAAAATTTTCGTTATTCTAATGATATTAGTAATTGATTTCTGGGAATACTGAAATAATAGTCCTTAGTTCAAGGCAAAGGCTGAGATGTTAACAGTATCAGACACGATATATCCTATATTTGGTTATCAAATTACTGAGCAAATATACTATGGTAGTAAAACCATAGTATATCGTGGCTTGAGAGAAGCAGACCAAAAACCTGTCATTCTCAAACTGATGCGGAATGAATATCCCACTTTTATAGAAATTGCCCAATTTCGCAACCAATACACTATTACTCAAAATCTGGAAATTCCCGGTATTGTCAAACCATATAGCCTAGAAAACTATCGCAATGGCTATGTTTTGGTTATGGAAGATTTTGGTGGTATATCTCTCAAAGAATGGCGCTTAGAAAAATATAAAATTGGCGAAAGTGACCTGTCATTGAACGAATTTTTTAATATTGCTATTAAAATTACCACGACCTTAGAACTACTACATCGTCATCGAATTATTCATAAAGATATCAAACCAGCTAATATTTTAATTCATCCAACTACGGAAGAAATCAAACTTATTGACTTTAGTATCTCTACACTTTTACCGAAAGAAGTTAAATCCTTGACTAATCCCAATATTTTAGAAGGAACTTTAGCTTATATTTCCCCTGAACAAACAGGACGGATGAATAGAGTTATTGACTACCGTAGCGATTTTTATTCTTTGGGTATAACTTTTTTTGAACTTCTAACAGGCAGTCAACCATTCATCAGTTCCGACCCAATGGAACTAGTTTATTCTCATATTGCTAAACAGCCAGCAAAAATCAACTCTCTTAATCCTAATATTCCATCAATTATCTCTGATATTATTAGCAAATTAATTGCTAAAAATGCCGAAGACCGTTATCAAAGCGGTTATGGACTTAGATATGATTTAGAAATATGCCAAAAACAATGGCAAGAAACGGGAAGCATATTACCTTTTGAATTAGCACAGAAGGATATATCCAGTCAATTTACAATTCCCGAAAAACTGTATGGACGACAGCGCGAAGTCGAAACTTTACTGAATACTTTTGAGCGGGTAGCTAATACTCAAACAGAAATGATATTAGTCACAGGTTCTTCTGGCATTGGTAAAACCGCTATCATTAATGAAATTCATAAACCCATTGTTAGACAACGTAGTTATTTTATTAAGGGTAAATTTGAGCAATTTCAACGTGACATACCATTGTCGGCTTTAATTCAAGCATTACGTAACTTAATTGGACAATTATTGGCAGATAATGATACTGAGCTTCAAAAATGGAGAATAAAAATATTATCAGCATTAGGCACACAAGCACAGGTCATTCTTGATGTCATTCCTGAATTAGCCAGAATAATTGGTCAACAACCAGAAATTGTAGAATTATCTGGTAGTGCAGCCCAAAATCGCTTTCACTTATTGTTTCAAAGATTTATCCAAGTATTCACAACAAAAGACCAACCACTAGTCATATTCTTGGATGATTTACAATGGGCGGATCATGCTTCTTTAAAATTTATTCAATTATTAATGAGTGGAAATACTTCTCCTACTCTTATTAGTGAAATAACCGACATAGAAGCAACTCAAGGAAATATATTACTAATTGGTGCATATAGAGATAATGAAGTTTCTCATATTCATCCTTTAGTTTTAACATTAAACGACATTAGGAAATCTGGAAATCAAATAAGTCAAATTCACCTTCTGCCATTAAATCAGTCTAGTTTAAACTATTTAATTGCCGATACACTTCATTGTTCGGAAGTATTAGCTATACCTTTAACACAAATGGTATTTGCTAAAACTCAAGGAAATCCCTTTTTCGCTACACAATTCCTCAAAGGATTATATGATGAAGGGTTAATAAAATTGAATTTTGAAGCGGGATATTGGCAATATGATTTAGCAACAATTAAAACTATTACTTTTACAGATGATGTTGTAGAGTTTATGGCAATTCAGATAGAGAAATTGCCGCAAAATACACAAAATATATTACAACTGGCAGCTTGCATTGGTAACGAGTTTGACTTAAAAACTTTAGCTATTATCTGTGAAAAATCTGTGATTGATACGGCATCAGATTTATGGCCGTCATTAATTGAAGGTCTCATCATCCCGCAAAATGATGGGTATATTTTCTTATCAGATGATGATGATGCCAAATTAGACGTTATTAATCATCCTAGTGCCAATAAATCAAAGCTCAATAACTATCAACTTCCTAAATATAAATTTGTACATGACCGTGTACAGCAAGCCGCTTATTCTTTAATTGCTAATGAACAAAAAAAATTAACTCATTTAAAAATTGGCTTACTTTTATTAAAAAATATTCCTATAGCAGAAAGAGAGGAGAAAATTTTTGAGCTAGTTAATCAGTTTAATATAGCTGTAGAGTTGATTACCAATCCAAATCAGCGTTATGAACTTGCAGAAATGAATCTGACTGCTGGACGTAAAGCTTTAGCCTCAACAGCTTACTCAGCAGCATTGAAATATTTAAATACAGGCATTAAACTACTTCCTGAATATGCTTGGAATACTGAATATGCACTAACTTTATCTCTATGGGAAACAGCAGCAGAAGCAGCATATTTAAATGGAGATTTTACACAAGCAGAGGAAATTATTCAAATAGTTTTAGTTAATGCCAAGACGAATTTAGATACAGTCAAAGTAATTGAAACTACTATTCAATCATCTGGAGCGCAAAACAAAGCACAAGCAGGTGTCCAGGCTGGACTAGATTTTTTGAAATTATTTGGCGTTGAATTTCCACAACAACCTAGCCGATTAGACATTCAACAAGCAATAGATGAAACAAATCAATACTTCATTCATAGGAGTATTGATAGTTTAATAGATTTGCCAATTATGCAAGATGCAACAGCATTAGCAATTATGCGTGTTTCATCTAGTATTCTTGCTTTAGCCTACACCGTAATTCCAGAACTATTTCCTTTATTAGTTGTAAAACAGATCCACTTATCTTTGGAATATGGTAATTCTGATTTCTCCTCGTATGTGTATGTTTGCTATGGATTTATGCTTTGTGGCGCAGTAGAAGATATTGACTCTGGCTATAAATTTGGCAACCTGGCTACAAGCTTATTAACTAAATTGAATAATAAAGAAATCAAAGCTAAAGTTATTCAGACATTTAATGCCCATGTCAAACATTGGCAAGATCCCGTTAGTGAATCTTTAAAGTATCTTTTAGAAGCTTATTCAGCAGGTTTAGAAGCTGGGGACTTAGAATTTGCTGCCTATTCTCTCAAAGCATACTGCTATATTTCATATTTTAGTGGGAAAGCACTAAACTCTCTAGAAAGAGAGATGGCAACCTATAGTTATGCCGTCAAGCAAATTAAACAAGATAGAGTTTTTTACTGGATTGAAATTTACCGACAGACTGTTTTAAATTTACAAGATAATGTGCAGAATCCTTGTTATTTAATTGGTGAAGCCTACAATGAGGAAGAATTACTTTCTATCCACAGAGAAGCCAACGATATCAATGCTCTGTTATATTTCTATCTCTGTAAGCTCCATCTATGTTATTTACTCCGAGAATATTCTGAGGCGATTAATTATGCTATCAATGCTGAAAAGTATTTATCTGGGGGAATTGGTCAATTTACATTTCCGCAATTTTTCTTTTATGATTCTCTAGTTCATTTGGCTATATATCATGAGGTTGACTCGCCTCAACAGGAAGAGATATTGGCTAAGGTTGGAGCAAATCAAGCAAGAATGCAAAGATGGTCGCTCAGTGCTTCTAGTAATTATTTAAATAAATTTTATTTAGTAGAAGCTGAAAAATATCGAGTGCTAAATCAATATCTAGAAGCAATAGAGTTTTATGACCGTGCTATTTCGTCAGCTAAGGAAAATGAATTTATCCATGAAGAAGCCTTAGCTAATGAATTGGCTGCTAATTTTTATTTAACTTGGGATAAAGAAAAGATTGCTAAAGCTTACTTAATTGATGCTTACTATGGTTATGTTCGTTGGGGAGCATTAACTAAAGCTCAAGATTTGCAAAAACGTCATCCTTATTTACTGGCGGCTATTATTCAGGAAGAACAACTCAGCCAAGATTTTCAGCCACATAGGGAAGCAGAATTTAGTACATCTTTAACTCATAATATGCAGACTTCTATCAGCAGTCATGACACTGTTATGAGTTCTAATACTAGCATTTCCGATATGTTAGATTTGGCATCTGTGATTAAAGCTTCCCAGGCGCTATCAGGAGAAATTAATCTGCCAGATTTGCTGTCAACAATGATGACAGTTGTGATGGAAAATGTAGGCGCATCTAAATGTGTTTTAGTTTTAAATGAAGCTGATAATTCAAGTTTCACTGTTAGAGCTATTAGTTCCATTCTTAATTTAGCTTGTATCTATACAGAATTTACTTCTATTGATTTAGAGTCTTGCAGCGAGGTACCGCAGGCGGTAATTAATTATGTGAAACGTAGTCGAGAAATCTTAGTGGTTGATGATGCGATCAATCAGGCATTTTTAGCGGCAGATATGTATGTTATGCGGGAACAACCAAAAAGTCTGCTGTGTATGCCGATGATCAATCAAAACCAACTGCTGGGGATATTATATCTAGAAAATAATTTAGCTACAGGTGCATTTACAAACGATCGCCTAGAAGTCCTCAAACTTCTCACTAGTCAAGCTACAATTTCTTTAGAGAATGCGATACTCTATGAAAACTTAAATAAAACTAAGCAACAATTAGAAGAATATAATCATAATTTAGAAGCCAAAGTTGCAGAAAGAACCAACGAGCTTAAAGATAAAAACGACAAATTGCAACAAGCACTCCAGGAGTTAAAAAGAACGCAAGCTCAATTAATTCAAAGTGAGAAGATGTCTTCTTTGGGTCAAATGGTAGCTGGTATTGCCCATGAAATTAATAATCCCATCAATTTTATTCATGGCAATATTGTACATACGAATGATTATGTCAGTGATTTACTAGATTTAATGGATTTATATCAACAAGAATATCCAAATCCCACACCGATAATTGCTGAAAAAACTGAGGAAATAGATTTGCAGTTTTTGGTTGATGATTTACCGAAAACGATAGATTCGATGAAAATGGGCAGTTCACGGATTCGAGATATTGTTCTAGGTTTACGCAATTTCTCTCGCTTAGATGAATCGGATATGAAACCTGTTGATATTCATCAGGGTATTGATAATACTTTAATGATTTTGCAAAATCAACTAAAAGAAAAAAATAATTTGCCAGAAATTGGTGTAATTAAAGAATATGCTATTTTACCCGAAGTCACTTGTTATGCCGGTCAACTGAATCAAGTTTTTATGAATGTTTTGAGTAATGCGATTGATGCGTTAAGAGGCAGTTTTTTAAATACTCAATGTCTCCAAAATCATCAACAGCCTCAAATTAAAATTTGTACAGAGTTAACCGCATCTCGGATGATCAGAATTACGATCGCAGATAATGGTGGTGGTATTCCAGAAGATATTAGTCAAAAAATATTTGACCCATTTTTTACCACTAAAGATGTAGGTGGTGGGACTGGCTTAGGTTTATCAATTAGTTATCAGATTGTAGTGGATAAGCATCAGGGTAATTTATTTTACCATTCTGAATTAAATCAAGGTACTGAGTTTGTGATTGAGATACCAATGCGATAAATGGTAAATTTAAAGGTGTCCTGATTAAAGTTGCTAATGAATAGCGATCGCCCTGCTATTTTCTCATTTTTTGCTGGTGCTGGTTTTCTCGATTTAGGCTTTGAACATAGCGGTTTTAATGTGGTTTATGTCAATGAAATTTTCGCACCTTTCATGGCAGCATACCGTTATTCTAGAGAATTACTCAAATTACCAATACCTGAATATGGATATCATCACGGGGAAGCAGGTGATGTCAGTAACTTAGTTGCAGGAATACAAGCACAATATTTATTAGAATTAATCAAAGATTGCCGCAAGTCTAATAATATTATTGGTTTTATTGGTGGCCCGCCTTGTCCTGATTTTTCGATTGGTGGTAAAAATAAAGGACACTTGGGAGATAACGGTAAACTTTCTGCTGCATATATTGAATTAATTTGCCAGAATCTGCCTGATTTCTTTTTATTTGAAAATGTTAAGGGCTTGTGGAAAACAAAAAAACACCGTATATTTTTTGAATCTTTAAAAATCCGGTTACAGCAAGCCGGCTATTTTTTAACGGAACGTTTGATTAATGCTCTTGAATATGGGGTACCTCAAGATAGAGAAAGAATTATTCTCATAGGCTTTCATCAGCATTTTATTAATCAAAATAAAATAAAAAAACAGGTAAATCTAGGCTTTTGGCAAAAATATACAACATATTCTCAGACAGAGATTTTCGCTTGTTCTTGGCCGCGATACCAATCATTTCAAGCAGATTCTTTATTACCTTGCCCGGAGAATATTATTCCAGAATTAACTGTGGAATTTTGGTTTAGAAAAAATAACGTTCAGCATCATCCTAATACTCAGCATTATTTTCAACCCAGAGCCGGGATGAGTAAATTTACGACTGTTAATGAAGGAGATGATTCTAAGAAATCATTTAAACGTCTGCACCGTTGGCGTTATTCTCCCACAGCTTGCTATGGCAATAATGAAGTACATTTACATCCTTATAAAATGCGGCGAATTTCTGTAGCTGAAGCTTTAGCCATACAATCTTTACCAGAAAATTTTGTACTTCCTGATTTGATGTCTTTGACTAATATGTTTAAATCCATCGGTAATGGTGTACCTTACTTGCTGTCTCAGGGGTTAGCGAGAACTATTCTGGATTTTTTAGGAATTAACTAAGACAAAACTGTGGCATTGCAGCAAGCACAAATTGTCTAACAATCCATAAATTTAGTTACAATAATTAAATAAACTCAAAATGCCTCCAAATATAACCTGAATAATTAGCTAGTTTTGGAGTTAAATTCAGAGTTAATGTGGTTTAATATATAATAAATGTCTTAATTTTTTATAAAGCTTAATAATCATTCATAGGCAAAAGTTCAATGGCAGCAGACTATCCAAATATTGATATTGCGCCATTTATCGATCACGCCCTGTTAACGCCAACGGCTACTCCAGAGCAGGTTGAGCAATGGTGTGAACAAGCATATAGATTTAACTTCGCGGCGGTTTGCATTTACCCTACCCACGTTAAGCAAGCAGCAGAACTCCTACAAAATAAAAAGCCAAAAGTTTGTACTGTGATTGGTTTTCCGTCGGGAGCCACAACTTCAGCCGTTAAGCTGTATGAAGCGCAAGAAGCGGTAGAAAATGGTGCTACTGAGTTAGATTTAGTACTTAACTTAAGCTGGTTGAAGATCGGAAAAACCGAGGAAGTTCACCGAGAAATTGCTGAGATTTGTGAAGAAACAGGGCAAACAGTCAAGGTAATTTTAGAAACTGGTCTGCTGACAGATGCCGAAAAAAGACTGGCAGCAGAAATATGTATGGATGCGGGTGCAGCATTCCTGAAAACCAGTACAGGTTGGAATGGCGGTGCTACATTAGCAGACGTGCGTCTTTTGAAAGAAATAGTCAGAGACAGCATAGGAATTAAAGCTTCTGGGGGTATTCGGACTCACGAACAAGCTTTAGACTTAATCCTAGCGGGTGCTACAAGATTGGGGACATCTCGTGGTATCGATTTGCTCCGCCAGCGCGATAATCTGGAGAAAGGGGAATAGTCATTTGTCCGTTGTCTTTCCTCCACAGCTAATGAACGCCAGTGAGAAAGTCGGCGAAACCACCCCATACACTGGCTGTTAATGACTAGTGACTGATGACTAATGATTCATGAGTAAAACTTATAAGGCAACTGGTATTAATCTTAAAACTCAGGTGCTGGGCGAGTCAGACAGGATAGTGACAATTTTGACACGAGAGTTTGGTCTGATTCGTGCAGTTGCTCCAGGGGCGCGTAAGCACAACTCTAGCCTGGGTGGTCGGAGTGGGATGTTTGTTGTGAATGAACTACTGATTGCGAAAGGGCGATCGCTCGATAAAATTACTCAAGCCCAAACGTTAAAAACTTACCCTGGTTTAGCTCAAGATTTAGGCAAATTAGCCGCAGGTCAATATTTAGCCGAAATCGCCTTGTCTCAGGCTTTGAGTGAACAACCCCAAGAAGAACTTTATGAGTTACTGAATGCACATCTTCATCAATTAGAAATCCTCCCAAAAGCTGAAATATCATCTGTGTACACATATCTGTCCTTGGGTGTGTTTCAACTTTTAGTTTTGGCTGGACTAACACCGCAAACCCAAACCTGTTGTTTAACTCAAAAGCCTCTTATCCCAGACTTGACTAACCCCAACTGGCAAGTTGGCTTTAGTGTGCCATCTGGTGGGGTAATTTGTTTAGAGGCATGGGAAAGTTTACGCAGAAAACGCGAGAAAGAAAAATGGGAAAATAGAAATCATTCCGAATTTTCCCCATCAGCAAATTCTTCTATCCCTAGTTACGAGACTGTTGTGCATCGACAAGAAATTCCAGTTATTTCCTGTCGTTTGAGTGCCAGAGAATTTACTCTGCTCCAACAACTGTCACAACCAGAGATAATACAAATTGATGGAATTAGAGATAATGGCTGGTTATCGATTGAGCAGCTTTTACGTCAGTATGCTCAGTATCATTTAGGCCATTCTATTCGCTCCGCTATCCTAATAGATTCTTATTTTGCTGCCAACCAACCATGATGCAACCATCTGATTTGGATCGAAAAATCCTTCCTTTATCACCAAGCCACACCAAAAAACCGATTCGGACAAATACTTCTAATGTGACTAATCATTTGAAGTCTGTTCCTATCTCGACAAATAGTCAAATTTACAACCAAGAAATTTCTAAACCCGATGTTCCAACCAATGGTAAAGAATGGACATCGGATACAGTTGTCAATCTTGCCCCCAACCGGAAGGAAGAAAGTTTACCAGTTGCAACTGCAACAGAAAAAACTACCGGGAATGGTTCTGGCGGTGAAGCGAACTCAGACAAAGTACAACAGCAGGGATTTTTACCTGTATTAAAAAACCCGAATTTCTTAGCACTTTGGGGTGGGCAAGTGTTTTGCCAACTGGCTGATAAAGTGTACTTAGTATTGATGATTGCTTTAATCAATACTCACTTTCAAGCAGGTAGTCAAAGCATTAGTGGTTGGGTATCAGCATTGATGATGGCGTTTACCATTCCAGCCGTATTATTTGGTTCGGTGGCGGGAGTATTTGTAGATCGTTGGTCAAAAAAAGCAGTTTTGGTAGCAACCAATATTTGGCGGGGTATATTGGTTTTGGTAATTCCGTTGTTGTTGTGGTTCACTCATGATTGGCAACCCATCGGAGTTTTACCAGTAGGTTTTGTCATGATTTTGGGTGTGACTTTTTTGGTTTCCACACTGACACAGTTTTTTGCACCAGCCGAACAAGCAGCAATTCCCTTGGTAGTCGAAGAACAGCACTTACTTTCGGCAAACTCCCTGTATACAACAACTATGATGGCTTCAGTCATTATTGGCTTTGCCATCGGTGAACCAATTTTAGCGATCGCAGATAGTATGTGGGCGCAGTTTGGCGGTAGCAATGGCCTGGGTAAAGAAATTTTAGTGGGTGGCAGTTATGCGATCGCTGGTGTAATTTTAATGTTGTTGACCACCAAAGAAAAACCCCACGCTCCCGATACAGAATTTCCTCATGTTTTTTCAGACTTACGGGACGGTTTTGCTTACCTCAAAGCTAATCATCAAGTGCGGAATGCTTTAGTGAGGCTGATTATTTTATTTTCTGTCTTTGCCGCTTTAACAGTGTTGGCAGTGCGGATGGCAGAAGTGATTCCGAATTTAAAAGCTTCGCAATTTGGCTTTTTACTAGCAGCAGGTGGTGTAGGGGTTGCCGTTGGCGCAACAATGTTAGGACAGTTTGGACAACGCTTCTCCTATTCTCAACTTGGCTTGTATGGTTGTTTAGGAATGGCAGCATCTTTAATTGGTTTGGCTTTATTTACAACACAATTGTGGCTGGTGTTGTTGTTTGTGGCTATCTTAGGGATTTTTGGGGCGTTCGTTGGCATTCCGATGCAAACTGCGATTCAAACAGAAACTCCCCCAGAAATGCGGGGTAAAGTCTTTGGCTTACAAAATAATGTGATTAATATTGCCTTGACTTTACCTTTAGCACTAGCAGGGGTCGCCGAAACCTTTGTGGGATTGAAAGCTGTGTTTTTGGGACTAGCTGCGATCGCATTTTTTGGTGGGATTTTAACTTGGTATAACTCCCGTCAGTCTGCTTGACAAAAGCAATCATTTATTATTGACTTTGATTTCATGGTAAACTGAACTCATCAATAATTTCGTGCCTTTTTGCTGGGAATAAACCTGAGATTACGCAGAATAAAGTTGTATTCCAAGTGTAAAGTTCACAGCTTATTCATTAAATCAATTAATCCGAACATCGATTATTTTCATCAGCTAATCAGCAAATTGAGCAATGGCTGATATCGGTGTTTTTTCAATCAAAATTATTTAGTAAGATCAGGTTCTAGTCAAATACAGCTAAGGCGCAAAAATCATCAATAAAAACCAGCTTTCTTATAACTAATTTTAAAGAATGCGTATAGCCTGGATTGGAAAAAAATCGCCCTTTTGTGGTAATGTCACCTATAGCCGAGAAATAACCAATGCTTTACTAGATAGGGGACATGAAGTTAGTTTTCTGCACTTTGCCCAAGAAGAACCTGAACCAGATAACTGGCCGAAATTCCAAGAAGTATCGTTACCCTTTATTTATAAATCTCAAGTTTATACAATTCCGGCACTAAAAGCGACCAAAGTTTTAACAGAATCTTTAAGAGAAATCAAGCCCGATATTGTTCATGCTTCTTTAACTTTGTCGCCCCTAGACTTTGTTTTACCAGAAATTTGTGAACAACTGAATTTACATTTAATTGCTACTTTTCATACACCGTTTGCTGGTAAAGGGGCAAAACTGATATCAGGAACGCAACTCATAGCCTATCAGTTGTATGCACCTTTTTTAGATAACTATCATCGCGTGATTGTATTTTCCCAAATTCAGCGCGAATTACTGGCACGTATGGGTGTACGAGACAAAAATATTGCGGTGATTCCCAACGGTGTAGATACAGTTAAATATTCACCGGGATATTCAAAAATTAAAGCAGAATTTCAAGCAGAACGCTTATTTGTTTACCAAGGAAGAATAGCCCCAGAAAAAAATGTTGAAGCTCTTCTCCGGGCTTGGAAACAGTCGGGGATGGGCGATGGCAGTAAGTTATTAATTGTAGGGGATGGCCCTTTAAGAGCTTCTTTAGAGCAATTTTATGGCGCAGAATACGGCGTTATTTGGTTAGGTTTTGTGGCGGAAGAAGAAAGACGCATCGAAATCTTGCGGGGTGCAGATGTGTTTATTTTGCCATCTTTAGTAGAAGGATTGTCTTTGTCTTTATTAGAAGCAATGGCCTGTGGAAGGGCTTGTATAGCTACAGATGTCGGCGCGGACGGAGAAGTTTTAGAGAAAGGGGCTGGTATAGTTTTAAGTACTAAAACAGTGCGATCGCAATTAAAAACCCTTCTACCACTCTGCCAAGATCATCCAGAATTAACAACTCTATTAGGACAAAAAGCGAGAAATCGCGTTTTAGAGCGATATACATTAGATAAAAACATTACCCAGCTAGAAGAATTGTATAAAGAAGTTTTAGTCGAGCGCCCTGTACGTCTGAGTTGGGGAGCTTAGGACATTTCATATTTAAACTGACATAGAAATAATGACACAATCTCTCCAAAAATTATTTACATTTAATGAATTTTTAGATTTTTTGGCTACACAACCAGAAAATATTCGTTATGAATTACACGATGGAGAGATTGTTCAAATGCCACCACCACCAGGGAAACATGAGCAAATAGTAGCATTTTTAACAATGATTCTGGGGTATGAGTGTCTTCGTCTGAAACTTAATTATGGTATACCTAAAACCGCTACAGTGAAGCCAACAAATAAAATATCAGGTTACTACCCAGATGTTTTATTAATTAATTTTTCTAATTTGCTCAATGAACCACTGTGGGAGAAACAATCAATCCTCAGTCAATCAGATTCCATCCCATTAGTAATCGAAGTTGTCAGTACTAATTGGCGAGATGATTATCATAAAAAGTTTGCTGACTATGAAGAAATGGGTATCCCAGAATATTGGATTGTAGATTATGCAGCCTTGGGTAGTAAAGAGTTAATAGGCGACCCCAAACAGCCAACAATCACAATTTACTCTTTAAGTGATGAAGGGGAATATCGTGGTAAACAGTTTAGAGGAAATGAACGTATAGAATCCCCAACATTCTTAGATTTAAATCTAACTGTTGAGCAGATTTTTCAGTGCGTTATTGATTGATTAAAATTGCAAATTTCTCTTCAGAGTTCTTTCATTTATAAGCTTTTCTCATTCTAGTGAAGTACAAGCAAGAATAATTAACCGCCGATGGACGCAGATGAACGCAGATAAAAACAGATAAATTTGTAACTCAGCAGACTAGAAAACGCTATATAAGCTTTTATAAAGTGAATATACAAAATTTAAAACCAACTGTAGCAAATCATTACAGCTATTTTACTAATTCTAAAATTTATCGTATTCTTCTGGTTCTACGTCAGGAACTTTACTCAAAACTTGCTGAAATTTCTCCCAAGTACCACGGTTGGCTTTTTCTTCTAAATAGTCTTTGGTCATCCAGGCGGAAACCTGTGCTGATAAAGCAATAGCTACAAGTTGTTCAATAGAAATATTTTCTTTGGCAGCTAAAGTTTCAATCTGTTTATACAAAGATTCCGGTAACTGTACATTTAAATTAGTCATTGGATTTCTCCTACTATTTGTAAGAATTCTTTGGGTGAAACTATCCTGATACCAAATTTTTTTGCATTTTGTAAGTCTTTGTGATTGTAAGTAATGATAAAATCGGCTTGGCATTCAACAGCTAAATCAATGATAAAATCATCATCAGGATCTTGTGCTATTGGTCGCCATAGATAAAAAATACTACATTTATTGGCAATGCTACAAATAGCTTCGATAATAGTGTCAATATCTTCATTGCTCAATCTAAGCTGCTCTTTTTCTCGTTTGAGAATTTCTTCGTACTCAAATACTAAAGTAGCAGAAATATTTAACTGCCAACGGCTATCATTCAGCATTGTGAGCAGCTTATAAGATGCCCCTTGGTTAGACCGTAAACCAGTAATTAATATATTTGTATCGAGTACAATTTGGTACGGCTTTTTCATTATTTGACTATTGACTTGAATAATCTACCTGTTGATAAATTCATCCTTTAAAGCCCAACCCAAACTTGTTGGCTGTTGATAAACTCGCTTCAAAGTATTCACATCTCTAGCTGAAATAGTCGGTGGGTTGCGGACTTGGGCAAAATATAAAGCATCAGTTTGTGATGGGCTATGACCCCAAATTCCCAAGGCGTGACCAAGTTCATGGCGTGCGGCTGCAACAACATAATTACCAGTCTGACTAGGACTCAAGAGAATAGTAAAACGGTGTAATAAAACTGTATTTTTGGTATACAAATGGTATGTAGTTAAAGCAGAACGCGCCCGTGGAATTTTTTTATCTGGTGATAATTGTAATGGTGGTGCTTTTCGCTCAATTTTAATATCAGCAATTTCTGGATTTTCTACTACTTTTAAAGGTAAGTAAACATTCCATTCCTGTACAGCCTGCACAACATTTTTCACCCAGTCTTCCGCTTGTTGATTACTAATATTTATTGGTCGTTCTATATAAACTTGAACTGGAAAATGTGACCAAACTAAATAACCTATTTCTGTTGTTGCAACTTGAGCAAAGTAATCGCCACTGTTTGTCTGATCATTCCACTGAACTAGACTAGGTGGTAAGGGATGGGGTTTTGCTGGAGGTAAAGAAGTGGCGCTAGATGAAAAGTGAGCAAAAATAATTAACAGCCCTGTACTTATAGTTAAGACAAAGGCTGTTAGTAATTTGCTCATATTCGGTGTTGGGTTTAGGGTCATTTTCCCCATTTCCCTATCCTTATTTGGGTAGCCAACCTGCACTTAAAACCACTGTTAAGCCGAGAAAAATCACTGTTAAAGCCCAAGTAATTCGGTTGAGGGTATTTTCTGCACTTTTGGTACTGCTAAATAATTGGGCTTGTCCACCAATAGCACCAATCCCATCGCCTTTAGGACTGTGCAGCAATACTAAAACAATCATTCCCAGGGCGGCTAATGCCCAAACAATTTGTACGATATTTGTAACTGTCATATTCGCAATCTCATTTATGGCGGTTTGAAAACAGATGTCGGAAGTTAAGGCTTCAAAAACTCTATTTTATTACTTTTAACTCTTAACTCCTAAGATTCTTAGCATAATTAGTTTTGAGGTCTGAGTGTTGAGTAATTTTGACTTTACTCAGCACTCAGCACTTTCAACTCAGCACTATTTTACAGACCAATTGGCATAGGAGTACGATCGCGTTTTAAGTCAAACTCGATTGGATTGACTAGCGATCGCCCGGTCATTTCTGGTGGCTGTGGTAGCTGTAAAATATCCAGAATGGTAGGTGCAATGTCGGCTAACTTGCCATCGTTACGTAGTTCGACATTCGTACCATGTCCAGGAATTTTCGCTTTTTCGCCTTCCACCAAAATCAAGGGTACTGGGTTGGTAGTATGCGCCGTCCAAGAGTTACCCTCTTCATCTAGCATATACTCAGCGTTACCGTGGTCGGCGGTAATCATTGTTGTCCCGCCTGCTTTGATAATGCTTTCCAGAAGACGACCTACACAACGGTCAACTTCTTCAATCGCTGTAATTGTGGCTGGCATTTGACCAGTATGCCCCACCATGTCTGGGTTAGCATAGTTAATCACCACTAAGGAGTATATGCCTTTTTGAATGGCGGCGATCGCTACATCGGTAACGGCGGCGGCTGACATGACTGGCGCTTTGTCATAAGTCGCTACCATTGGACTGCTGACAAGTTCCCGGTCTTCCCCAGCAAAAGGTTCTTCTAAACCACCGTTGAAGAAGTAAGTGACGTGGGCGTATTTTTCGGTTTCCGCAGTCCGAAACTGTTTTAGACCGTGATTTGCAATGACTTCACCGAGAATATTAGTTAAATTCTGCGGCTCAAAGGCCACTGTCACGGGTAACTCTGGATCGTACTGGGTAAATGTCACAAAAGATAATGGTTGGATTCTCTGTCGCTCAAAGCCTGTAAATTCGGGACTAACAAAGGCTTGAGTCAACTGTCTCGCACGGTCAGGGCGGAAGTTGAAAAATATTACCCCATCTCCGGGAGCAATTGCACCGGGAGCAATACGGACTGGGTTAATAAATTCATCTGTCACCCCTTCGGCGTAAGATGCTTCCAAAACTTGTACGGCTGTTCGTCCATCGCCTGTACCGTCTTGGGTGATGACATCATAGGCTCTTTGAACACGATCCCAACGGCGATCGCGATCCATCGCATAATAACGACCGCTCAGGGTAGCAATGCGCCCAATCCCTACGCGATCAGTGTAATCTTGCAGTTGTTGAATCGCTTTTATACCTTCGTTGGGTGAGGTATCACGACCATCAGTAATCGCGTGGATACAAACTTCTGAAATTCGCTGATCCTTTGCTAAGTCAAGTAGTCCGAATAGGTGGGTAATATGTGAGTGTACCCCGCCATCAGAGCAAAGACCCACTAAGTGCAGCTTGCCATTTTGAGAACGAACTTCCTGGCAAATTTTAACCAGTGCAGGGTTACTAAGGATTGAACCGTCTTCCACTGCATCTGAGATGCGTACAAGTTCTTGTGGTACAACTCTCCCAGCGCCAATATTCAAATGACCAACTTCTGAGTTACCCATTTGACCCTCTGGCAAGCCTACGGCTTTTCCGGATGTGCGGATGAGGGTATGCGGGTACACCGCCCACAAGCTGTCCATAATTGGCGTTTTAGCAGCAACAATAGCGTTTCCTCGCGTCTCCTCGCAGTAGCCCCATCCGTCTAAAATGACTAGCACCACAGGAGCAACAGGTGCTTTGGTCATAGTAAAACTGCCCTTTACTTTTTGTAATACCCGAATGATACCACTGCTAACCACAGGTGCAAGTGAATTTGTGCTTAGTAACTTAATTTATGACTTATTGAGAGATTTTTTAGACTTTTTTTACTTTTCGCAACTGTTGCATATATTTTGTGATATCGCCAATGAATGAATAAGTTAGTAGTTAAGTAAAGGTACTACTACTAACTTGATAGTTTACTTTTTCTTGCCAGAAGTTTTAGCTGATTTAGCTGATTTTTTCGCAGCTTTTTCCGCCGCGATCGCCGCTAATTTGGCTTCTTCTTTTTCCTCGGCAATTTTTCTGAGGTAGTAGTGGTAATCTCCTAAATAAACCCGGAATTCCCCATCCCGAATTTCCACAATTTTGTTAGCCACCTGGGAGATAAAATAACGGTCGTGGGAAACTACAATCGCTGTCCCATCATAGTTTTGCAGTGCTTCTTCCAACATCTCTTTAGCTGGAATATCGAGATGGTTGGTAGGCTCATCTAAAATCAGTAAATTAGCTGGACGCAATAGCATTTTTGCCAATGCTAAACGAGCTTTTTCTCCCCCACTTAAGGCTTCAACCGATTTAAATACAGTGTCGCCAGTGAATAAAAACTTGCCGAGCAGTGTGCGAACTTCTTCGTTTTTCCAGTCAGGAACTTCATCGTGAATTGTTTCCATCACGGTCTTTTTCAAGTCCAAAGCTTCGGCTTGATTTTGTTCAAAGTAACCCGGAATAACGTTATGATCACCTAAGCTAACGATGCCTTCGCTGGGTGTTTCCGTACCCATAATGATTCGCAATAAGGTAGATTTCCCTGCGCCGTTGGGGCCTAAAAAAGCGATGCGATCGCCCCTTTCAATCAGCAAATTTGCACCCAGGAATAAGATTTTATCATCATAAATATGAGTTAAATCCTTAATCTTCACAACTTCCCGACCACTGCGGGGTGCAGGAGGAAAGCGAAAATGTAAGGTTCTGACTCCACCAATGGGTGCTTCGATGCGCTCAATTTTGTCTAGTTGTTTTTCCCGGCTTTTGGCTTGGGTACTGCGGGTAGCACTAGCGCGGAATCTGTCAACAAAAGCTTGTTGTTTCTCAATTTCCTTTTGTTGGCGTTCGTAAGCATTCAGCTGCGCTACTTGATTTTCGGCTTTTTGTTGCAAATAAGCAGAATAGTTACCCAAGTAAGTGCTAGAAACGCCGCGTTCAGTTTCGACAATTTGAGTGCAGAGGCGGTCTAAAAATTCGCGGTCGTGGGAAACTATCACCATTGGCGTTGTTAAGCCTTTGAGGTAATTTTCTAGCCACTCGATAGTTTCTAAGTCTAAATGGTTAGTCGGTTCGTCTAACAGTAATAAATCCGGTGCTTGCAGCAGGATTTTACCCAAACTCATTCGCATTTGCCAGCCACCAGAAAAAGCACTGACGAGGCGATCGCCATCTTCTTGATCAAATCCCATCTCTGGTAAAATCTTGCCGATGCGTGCTTCTAAACCGTAACCATCCAAAGCTTCAAACTGACGCTGCAAACGATCCAACTTGTTAATTAGTCTATCCAGTTCCTCTGGTGTCGCAGTTTGCATATCATGTTGCACTTGCGTCAGAGATAACTGTACTTCGTTGGCTTCCTTAAATACTGTCCAAAATTCTTCTCTAACTGTGCGTCTGGGATCGACTTCAAACTCTTGATTGAGATAAGCAATATGTAAACTAGCAGGACGAATAATGTCGCCGGCGGTAGGTTCAATTTCCCCAGAGATAATTTTCAACTGGGTAGATTTTCCTGCGCCGTTAACGCCAACTAAGCCAATGCGATCGCCTGGTTTTACTTCCCAGTTGATATCCTTAAGGACTTCGCCTGTGGGATAAATTTTACTGATATGTTCGAGTCGCAGCATCGAGTTTCTCTCAGGGTAGGAAATTGATGGTTAAGGACGAAGTACCAACACCGTGTCCAATATTAACAAAAATTAACCAATAATTCTTCCCAAGAAGTCACAATCAAACCCAGACATCGCTTAATTTTGATTACTGATTAATTTTGTGCAGCTTGCTGTACTTCTTCAATACTTAAATCAAGTTCCGCCTCTACTTGTTCCACAGTAAAACCCAATTTCAAAAGTCGAGAGACAATTCTCAACCTTTCTTGGCGTTTACCTTCTTCTATACCTTCTTGTCTAACTTCCTGCCTACCTTCTTCTATACGTTCCTGTCTACCTTGTTCTTTGCCTTCCTGAAAAGCTTCTTGATAAAATCGCGTTTGCTTTAAATCGCCTAATTCAAACATAGCCTGCATTTTTCTTTGATTACTGATTAATTTCGTGCAGCTTGTTGTACTTCTTCAATACTTAAATCAAGTGCCGCCGCTACTTGTTCCATAGTCAAACCCAACCTCAAAAGGCGAGAGACCATTCTCAACTTTTCTTGGCGTTGACCTTCCTGTCTACCTTCCTGTCTACCTTGTTCTTTGCCTTCCTGAAAAGCTTCTTGATAAAATCGCGTTTGCTTTAAATCGCTTAATCCAAACATATTCTGTATTTCCTCTCTACTCATGTTCGGCAACTTGTAAATCAGAATCGTCTCTATTAATTGTAATAATTGCTGTTGTTGGCGTTGATATGTTAACTCAAGTTTTGTTCTGGTAATTAATTCCGTAGCCTCGATGATTGCTGCGTTGGTATCAGCAATTACTAACTTGATTGTTGCTATACCAATTGGTAGTGATGCTGCATCGCCTAATTCATCCAAATAAATACATCGGACTCGCTGACTTTCAAAAAATTCTCGGTAATGTTTTATATCTTGTGTATCTACACTTCTGCTAGGATATAAAACCACTGCACACCAGTTATTTGGCGGTCGATTTTGGCGTAAATATAAACAAATTTCGGCAAACAGTCGTGAATAAAAATCATCATCAGTTTGAAACTGTACCTCTACAAAGTAAATATGCTTTTCCTCATTTTGTACAGGTAGAAACACACCATCAATTCTGAAGGCTGTTTGTTTGATCTCAACTGATGAAAATTGATAGTATTCAGTATTTTCTGGAGAAGCACCAATGAGTTCAAAGAAGATATCGGGAAATTCTTGAAACAGGCGATAAAATATACTGTCTGTTTTCACAGATTGAACAAAGGAAATAATGTTAATAGCTAATTATGTACTTTTTTGGGCTTCTACACCATCTCTAACTTCTTGTACACGCTCTCTAGTTATCCCTAATACTCGTGAGATTGGCGCTAATAAACTATCATCAATCGGCTCTCCAGCATAAATACTACTGAGTTCGGTAGGAGAGATTTTAAAGGTATCGCAGAATTTGACAAATTCTTGATTGTTAAGGTCAAGTTCTTTTTGTCGCTCTTGTAGTAAAAGCGCGATCGCTCTCGTTCCATATTTAGGACGTTCACTAACTTTTATATATTTTTGTACTAAATAATTAACCTTAGTTATATCGCCACCAGTCTTTTTTAGTAAATCACCACAAGCTTTTTTGAGAGCTTTTTTTAAAACTTCTTCTTCATTTAAAAAATAAAGAATTTCATTCACATATTCTTGCTTAAAGAAACCAACTAAACTACCTTTATGATAAACAGGTATATAAGATGTTTCTGGATGAGATTGCCAATCTAAAGGTTCGTTCCGTAACAATGACATAGCTGCACCTATAAAAATTTGATGCTCACCATTTTAAAACTATTTATATGTGCGTAACTTATGTATATTTGCGGAAATCAATTCAGATTAAAAAACCGTCTAGTGTGTTAAACATTGCAACACCCCAGACGGTTTGTAATCAAATTAATTCTCAAGCTCAAAATTAGTTCATTGTACCGGAAGCCGCTAACTCTGCCAAACGTTCTTGCTGATCTTGAGAGATACAAGATTGAATTACTGTCTCTAAATCACCTTCCAGAACAGGGTTTAAGGAGAAGTTTTGACCTAAGCGGTGGTCGGTAACGCGGTTATCTTTATAGTTATAAGTGCGAATCTTTTCCGATCGTGATCCTGTCCCAACCTGCGATCGCCGCATCGAAGTTACAGCTTCTTGTTGTTCGCGTAACTTCATTTCATACAGTTTCGCCCGCAAAATTTGCATCGCCCGTTCTTTGTTTTGCAACTGGCTACGCTCTTCCGTACAGAAAATTCTGATTCCTGTGGGTTTGTGCATCAAGTCAACGGCTGTTTCCACTTTGTTGACGTTTTGTCCACCAGCACCGCCAGAACGAGCCGTCGTCATTTCAATATCTTTGGGGTCGATGTGAATTTCTACATCATCCACTTCTGGCATGATTGCAACAGTAGCGGTTGAAGTATGCACCCGTCCCCCAGCTTCTGTGACTGGTACACGCTGTACGCGATGCACTCCAGCTTCAAACTTTAACTGGCTGTAAACGTTGTCACCTTTAATTTCCAGAATGACTTCTTTCCAACCGCCCATTTCTCCCAAAGATTCGCTCGCCAGCGAAACTTTCCAACCTTGAGTTTGCGCGTAGCGAGTGTACATCCGCATCAAATCACCAGCCCAAATACTCGCTTCATCACCACCTGTCCCAGCGCGAATTTCCAACATGATATTCTTCTCATCGTTGGGGTCGCGGGGCAGTAATAATACTTTTAAGCGGGTTTCTAAGTATTCTATTTTTTGTTCCAGTTCACTAACTTCCAGTGCGGCCATTTCTTGCATTTCTGGGTCACTGGCTGCTTCTTTATAAACTTGACGCGCCCCAGTTAAATCGGCTTGGGCTGTTTTCCAAGTTTCATAGGTATTCACTACCTCTTCCAAAGAAGAACGAGCCTTAGCTACTTGCTGATACTCATCAGGATTTTTAGCAGTATCAGGGTCGGCTAGGCGGCGTGTCAATTCATTAAAGGTTTGTTCAACAGATTTAAGTTTCTCCAGCAGGTATGTTTCAGCCATAAGTGCGTTCACGAAGTGTGCGTTGAGCGCATTCGCTCCTTCAAATAACAACTTGGCTCAAAAAATGACAATCGACCCAGCATTCGCAGGGTCGTCGTTAACAGCAGAGCCAAACCGCTACTTTTTCTTTTTGTCGCCGGAGCCTTGCTCGCTTGACTTGCCGTATTTCCGCAGGAAGCGTTCTACGCGACCTTCGGTATCGATAATCTTTTGAGTACCAGTATAAAAAGGGTGATTTCCAGACCAAACGTCTACGTGCAATTCTGGCTTGGTAGAACCAATAGTCATCACAACTTGACCGTTGCAGTAGACTTTAGCTTCTGGATACCACTGGGGATGAATATCAGGTTTAGCCATTGTTCCTTTTGTGGTGAATCTATATAAATTATAACTTTCAGTGGAATCTAGAGACTAGTACAGATCGGCGGAAATAAACAGATCATTTGGAATGGCTAAAAGGCTTGTGGTATCACTATTCTTTCTTTTTCCTTTTGACTTTTTACTTTTGCCTTGTTGTACTAGGGACTACAAAAATTACCCAATTCCCAAGACCCAATCCCTTATCGTTTGGAGTACTGAGGAGCTTTGCGAGCTTTGTGCAAACCGTATTTTTTGCGTTCTTTTGCTCTGGGATCGCGGGTGAGATAACCTTCGGTTTTTAAGGGTGAGCGATTTTCTGGGTCTAATTGACACAAAGCACGAGCCACACCCAAACGGATAGAATCAGCTTGACCAGTCAAGCCACCACCCTCAGCTTTCACCAAAATGTCATATTCGCTTTCCAAGCCAAGGGTTTCCAGAGGAGCTTTAATCACTCCCAAGTAATTCGCATTGAACTGGAAGTATAAATCTCCAGGCTTGCCATTGACTGTCAATTGACCGCTACCAGGCACAAGGCGGACTCGTGCAACTGCGGATTTACGGCGGCCAGTACCCCAGTAAACGGCACGACCGCTATTGGCTTCTGCTACTACCATTAACTTTCTTCTCCAGGAATTGTACTAATCTTTAATTCTTTAGGTTGTTGAGCTGCGTGGGGATGAGTCGGCCCTGCATAAACTTTGAGCTTGGTAAACAACTGCCGACCCAAGCTATTTTTAGGAAGCATACCTTTAACAGCATGTTCAAGAATCCGTTCGGGGATGCGCTGTTGCAGCTTGGCAAAAGTTTCGGTCTTCATCCCACCAGGACGGCCAGAGTGGCGACGATATAATTTTTGCGTCCGTTTTTTACCTGTGACTGCGATTTTCTCGGCATTAATCACAATCACAAAGTCACCAGTGTCCATGTGAGGTGTATATTCCGGTTTCTTTTTGCCTCGAAGAATCATAGCGATTTCGGTAGCGAGGCGACCAAGACGTTGGTCAGTAGCATCTACTAAGTACCAATCATGCTCAAGTGAAGCTTGAGGCGGAAGGTAGGTTTTACTCATTTGTGTTTGTCCTTTGTTATTTTGCCCTTTGTCATTCGTCATTGAGTAATGACTGATGACCAATGACTAAAAACTAAATTTGGGCTGGGTATCGTACCAAATATCACAAGAAAAAGGAAAATCAGGATAGCCGACGCGCAACAAGCATAAACCCTGAGCAGGTGCGGCATATTTTACTTCTTCTCGGCGTTCTTCTTGCCAAATTTCGGTGAAGTTCGCCAGGGTGCGCTGTCCAGCACCTACTTGTACTAGCATTCCCACCAGCAGTCTAACCATGCCATATAAAAATCCATCTGCTTGAATTTCTAGATGGAGCAGTGACCCGCTACGATGACATTGGGCGGCTTGTACTTCTACCCAAGAATGTTTTCGCTTGGAACCTGCTCGATGGAAAGCTGCTAAATGATGCTTGCCCAACAGAGGTTTCATGGCAGACTGAATTAATAATTCATCCAGTGGCTCATGATAATAATGCCAACTAAAGGGTTTAACGAACAAATTTGGTCGTTTTTCAGTGTATATCGTGTAGCGGTATCGCCGATAAGCCGCGCTAAAACGGGCGTGCCAAGCGTTACCTACGGGTGCTGAAGCCCTAATTATGATGTCTTGTGGCAGATAACTGTTGAGAACTGTTGCCCATTTCTGAGCCGGAATTAAACCTGTAGCATCAAAGTGGGCTACTTGTGCAGCAGCATGAACACCAGCATCAGTGCGTCCTGCACCATGTAGTGTGACATGATGACCAAGAATAGTCGCGATCGCTGTTTCGATTTCTTCTTGGACTGTACGCTGCCCCTTTTGCCTTTGCCAGCCATGAAAATGAGTACCTAGGTATTGAATTACCAAGGCAACTCTTTGAGTTTGTTGCGGCTGGTCAATTTCTAACATACAGATTTTGTCCTTTGTCACTCGTCCTTTGTCATTTGTTCAGTTTGATCAATGACTAATGACTAATGACTTAGACCAGTTCAATAATTGCCATTTCGGCATTGTCTCCACGCCGAGGCACGGTATGAAGAATCCGGGTGTAACCACCACTACGATTAGCATACCGAGTAGGAGCTTGTTCAAACAAAGCATGAACCAGTTGCTTGTCGTATATGTAACCTAAAGCTGCCCGACGAGATGCTAAGGAGCCGTCTTTCGCTAAGGTAATCATTTTATCTACTTCACTCCGCAAAGCTTTCGCTCTAATCAAAGTGGTGGTAATTCGACCATGACGAACTAGCTCAGTGGTTAAGGTACGCAACAGAGCGCGACGCTGGTCAGCTGGTTTACCAAGTTTTTTAACCCGACAACGGTGACGCATAATAGTGGACTATGAACTATGAAAGGTTTTGCTTTAGCTGTGTTTGGAGCTTCTTTCCTGCGGTAAGGTAATACCCAAGCGTCGTTGCAACGCTTCTACCACCTCTTCCGCCGATTTTTGACCAAAGTTTTTGATTTCCAGCAAATCTTCTTGGGTAAAATCCAATAAGTCTGCCACAGAATTAACTTGTGCGCGTTTGAGACAGTTGTATGCCCGCACAGAAAGTTGCAATTCTTCGATGGGAATTTGAGCAGTTGGATCGTCTGGAACATCAGAACCAATATCTGTTGGTTCTAACGAAATGTCCTTCAGTGGGTTGAATAAATCTACCAAAATACTGGCAGCTGAGGATAGTGCTTCTTGGGGAGAGACACTGCCATTTGTCCAAACTTCTAATAACAGTCTGTCTTTGGTAATCGAGCCATCTGCACGGGCTTCTTCAACACTATAGTTGACTTTTCGCACTGGCATAAATACTGAGTCGATTTGCAAAAAGTCCAAAGAAGTGGCTTCTTCCCGCCCTCGTTCTACGGTACGATAACCCTTACCGCGTTCGATGCGAAATTCCATTTCCAGCTTACCGCCCTCAGCGAGAGTCGCAACATACTGGGTAGGATCAACAACTTCAACTTCACTAGGCAAATCAAAATGAGCGGCTGTGACTGTTGCTGGCCCGGTAACGAGTAATCTGCCAATTTGGGGTTGAGAAGAGTAACTTTTGAGAATAACTTCTTTCATTCTCATCAAGATTTCTAGCACGTCTTCCCGCACACCAGGAACTGTAGCAAACTCATGTGTAACACCTGCAATTCGCACTGCGGTCACGGCTGTTCCTTCCAAGTTGGACAACAACACCCGCCGCAGTGCATTACCCACAGTTGTACCTTGACCACGCTCTAGGGGTTCTAAGACAAACTTGCTGTAATGGCTCCGACTTTCTTCTGTACTTGACTCTACACATTCAATTTGAAACTGCGCCACGGAGTAGCCTCCCTTAATTAAGGTGCTGCTAACAATTAATTGCCTATTCAATTTACTTCTGCCCTCGGCTTGCTTCCGGCTGATCAAATTACCCAACTCCAGTGGGGTAGCTGACCTGCTGATGAAGCTTGTGGGCGATTATCCATAATTAATATGGTGTTGCGGATAGTGCAGCAGCTCTCCCTCTAGGAAGAGCTAACTTGCTTTTTACCACCCAAGCATCCAGAAGTTATTTACTATTTACTCTGCTTGATAGCTAAAAACCAAGACTTTAGTAGCTATGACAAGTGAATTTTTCATTGCAACTTCTGGTATTTGTTACCCAACAAGTTTTATCTAGACTCGACGGCGCTTTGGTGGACGGCAACCATTGTGAGGAATTGGGGTAATATCCCGAATCAGGGTAATTTCCAGCCCTGCTCCTTGCAGTGCGCGAATCGCAGTTTCTCTACCAGCACCAGGGCCACTGACCATCACTTCAATTTGACGCATTCCTTGGTCAATAGCACGACGGGCGGCGCTTTCAGCAGCAGTTTGGGCTGCAAAGGGAGTGCCTTTTTTGGCTCCTTTAAAACCACTGGAACCAGCACTTGCCCAGGAAATAACATCGCCGTTTTGATCAGTGATTGTGACAATGCTATTGTTGAAAGTAGATTGGATGTAAGCAAGTCCGTTGGGTACGTTCCGCTTTTGCTTTTTACTCCCAGTTTTTTTAGTTGGTTGTCTCGCCATATTTGTTTAGTTAATTTAAGGAAAAACTTGCTCTGTTGAGCAAGCAATGAACAATTATTTGCCAGGAGCCTTCTTCTTACCAGCTACTGTCTGCCTTCTACCACGACGGGTTCTAGCATTAGTACGAGTTCTTTGTCCTCTAACTGGTAAACCCATGCGGTGACGGCGACCTCTGTAGGTTCCGATGTCAATTAGACGCTTGATGTTCATCCCTTCCAAGCGTCGCAAGTCACCTTCTACTTGATAGTTACTTTCTATTTCTGCACGTAGGGCTGCGACATCGGCATCACTTAAGTCTTTCACACGAGTGTCTGGATTGACACTTGTAGCCGCCAGAATTTCCTGCGACCTTGATAATCCAATTCCATAAATGTAAGTTAGACCAATCTCTACGCGCTTGTCGCGTGGCAGGTCTACGCCGGCAATACGTGCCACAATAAATCTCTCCCTGTTGTTCTCGCAATTTCTCTTGGTTAAGATGTGGGTGATTGATATGCCACATCTAGGGGTTTTTTGGTGATTTTTTCCTAGTCACGGTTAACTTCCCAATACTGAGAGTGTTATCCTTGACGTTGTTTATGCTTGGGGTTAGAGCAAATCACCATAACGCGACCACGACGGCGAATCACGTTACACTTTTCGCAAATTTTTTTGACAGAGGCTCGAACTTTCATGCCTTTCTTAATTGACTCCAAATATAAAATTATAGCATTTCTAGAAAAATATTACAGTTAAGTAAATGAGAATCTCCCAACAAGTTGATTTTATGGTAAGATCCTTCACATATAACTAGTTTTTTCTGGATTTAATTATTTTTTCCGCAATCTATAGGTAATTCGGCCTTTTGTCAGGTCATAGGGAGTGAGTTCAACCTTGACGCGATCGCCTGGCAAAATCTTGATGTAGTTGCGGCGAATTTTTCCAGAAATGTGTGCCAGTACGTTAAAACCATTGTCCAGGTCTACACGAAACATCGCGTTTGGCAAGGACTCAGTAACCGTACCTTCCATTTCAATCAAATCTTGTTTAGACAACTTTTTTGTTCCTCAACTCAACAGTTTTCGGTTCGCTGGCAGCTTTTATCTGCAACAGAACACAATTTGAGAAATATATCAACAGTTTATTAATATATCTTAGCTAAAATCGATCAGCATACTCTTGCCAGAGTTCAGTGAAGAATGGGGAGTAGTGAGTGGTGAATTTTATGATTCCCCATAACTACTCCTACATCTCCAGCTAGGAAACTAAAATTTGTTTCAATTCACTAGTGACTTCTTCTTGGGATTGATTACCATTGACTGTTAATAGCCTTTGGCGTTCACTATAGTAGTTGATCAAAGGTGCAGTTTCATTCCGGTACACTTCTAGACGACGACGAATCACCTCTTCGGTATCATCTTTTCTTCCTCTAGCCAGTAACCGTGAAATTACAATGTCATCTGGTGCATCTAAGTTAACTACTCTTTCGCCACCTTGAGCAGTTTTCGCTAACAATGCCTCTAAAAAAGCTGCTTGCGTCACTTTGCGAGGAAAACCGTCTAAAATCCAACCGGATTTGGCATCTGATTGACCTAGACGTTCCTCCACTAAATCTTGCACCAATTGATCAGGAACCAACTCACCGCTATCAACGTAACTTTGAGCTTTGACTCCCAAAGGAGTTTGCTCTTTCATGGCTTGCCTCAAGATTTCACCAGTGGAAATATGAGGGATATGCAGGTGTTCTGCCAAAACCTGAGCTTGAGTTCCTTTGCCCGCACCCGGTGGCCCCAAGAAGATTAGTCGCGTCACTATTGTTTCACCATTCCTTCATAACGCTGAGAAATAACGTAGGTTTGGACTTGTTTTGCGGTGTCAATTGCCACACCAACTAGAATTAACAATGAAGTAGCACCCAGTCCCTTGAAGGTTGGTACTTTCAACGCACTTTCCACGGCGGTAGGAATAATCGCAACCAAGCCTAAAAAGATAGCTCCCAAAAAAGTTAAGCGGTTAATAACTCGCTCAATATACTCACTGGTTGCTTTCCCTGGACGAATCCCAGGAATACTCGATCCCATTTTTTTCAAGTTTTGAGCTACATCAACTGGGTTGACAATCAATGAAGAGTAGAAGTAGCTAAAGAAAACAATGGAAGTTAAATACACCAAGGCATACACCCAAGGTGCAGAACCACCAGGGCTGAGATAGGTATTGACGATGTTCGCCAAGTCAGGATTTTTTGTAAAGTTGGCAATGAGTAATGGCAAACTCAAAATGGCAGCCGCAAAAATAATTGGCATCACACCACCAGAGTTGAGCCGCAGGGGTAGATAACTACGCTGTTCTGCCAAAACTCTTCTACCTACTTGACGACGAGCTGAAATGATGGGGATGCGGCGAATACCTTCCTGCACAAAGACAATGCCCACGATGGTGGCCAAGAAGACCAACACCAGCACAATTACCCGACCCACGATTTCTCGACCGCCAACTTGTACTAAGTCGATGGTGTCGCCTAGAGATTTGGGTAGCGAAGCAACAATGTTGACAAAAATCAACAATGATGCACCATTGCCAATACCTCGTTCTGTGATCAGTTCGGATGCCCACATAACAAACATAGAACCTGCGGTGAGAGCGATCGCAGTTTCAGCTACAAATAGCGGTCCAGGAGTTAAAGCAAATTGTTGCAAAAATAAGGCAGAAAAAGCCGTACTTTGGATAATTGCCCAACCTACAGTCACGTAGCGGGTAATTTGCGAAATTTTCCGCCTTCCTGCTTCGCCTTCGTTTTTCTGTAAATTTTCTAAAGATGGGATAGCCGCAGTCAGCAATTGGATGATAATGGACGCATTAATAAAGGGCAGAATCCCTAAAGCAAAGACTCCCAAAGTAGAAAGTCCCCGCCCAGAAAAGATATCCAATAAACCGAAGATAGAATTGTTGCCGGAAATTGCTTCAGCAAATCTAGCTCGGTCAATTCCCGGTACAGGTAAAAAGATACCTAGGCGAACCAAAATTAAAATACCGACAGTAACAAGCAGCCTGCCTCTTAGCCCAGCTGCTTGTGCCATCTGCATAAAAGTTTCTTGAGCCGTTGGGGCTTTATCTCGACTGATCATAGAGTGCTACCTTTGTCGTGAACCAGGCACTGGAAGGGAGTTGGCAGGTATTTAAGTGCGCGGTTGGGCTTCACCCTAAAACTTCACAACTTCCTCCAGCTGCCTCAATTTTGCTACGAGCTTGACCTGTGAAAGCTGCCGCTTTGACGTTGAGGGCAACGTTCAATTCCCCATTACCCAAAATTTTCAATGGCCCTTTGGCAGAGGTTAAAATCCCGGCTGCTTTTAAGGATTCCAATGTTACTTCTGTGTTGGCAGGAAGAGAGGCTAACTTCTCTACATTTATCGTAGTGTAAATCTTGCGATTCACAAGTGGAAAGCCTTTCAGCTTGGGTATCCGGCGGTACAATGGCTGTTGACCACCTTCAAACCCTGGTCTGGTGCTACTACCAGAGCGAGATTTTTGACCCCGCATACCTAGACCAGCACTGGCACCTTGACCAGCAGAAATACCTCTGGCTACACGGCGACGGCGTTTTTTAGAGCCTTTTTGGGGCTTAACATCGTTGAGTCTCATGATGTTATTTGTATTGTTTACAAGAACTCGGTGAGTGAAGCTCTACTAAATGTAGAGTTTGTCAATAGCGATACCACGGTCTTCAGCAACTTCCGCCAAAGTACGCAGGGTAGATAAAGCGTTAACTGC
This sequence comes from Aulosira sp. FACHB-615, assembly GCF_014698045.1. GTDB lineage: Bacteria > Cyanobacteriota > Cyanobacteriia > Cyanobacteriales > Nostocaceae > Nostoc_B. Next base: position 19,486 of record NZ_JACJSE010000015.1, on the reverse strand, counting down.
GGCTCTAGCATTATTGAGTGGGTTGTTAGAACCAAGTTGTTTAGCAAGAACGTTGCGAACTCCGGCTAATTCCAATACAGTCCGCACAGCACCACCAGCAATTACACCGGTACCAGGTGCGGCTGGGCGCATGATGACTTTTGCACCACCACCAACGCCATCAATGGGATGCGGAATGGAATTAGATTTGGTAATCGGAATGTCAATGAGATGTTTTTTGCCATCGGCTACGCCTTTTTTCACAGCACCGATAACATCTGAGGCTTTACCTACTCCCACACCGACTTGACCGCGTTCGTTCCCAACAACGACAATGGCACGGAAGCTGAGTTTTTTACCACCCTTAACTACCTTGCTCACCCGTCGGATTTGGATGACGCGCTCTTGCCAGTTAGTTTCTTCTTTTTTTGCGCGGTTAGCTTTACGACGACCTGTTGCCATAATTCATGCTCTCTAAATGTCATTTGTCAATTGTCATTTGTCAGTTGTCACTTGTCCTTTGTCATTTACCTAATGACCAATGACCAATGACTAATGACTAATGACTTTAAAAATCTAAACCAGCTTCGCGTGCAGCATCCGCTAGTGTTTTGATGCGGCCGTGGTATATGTTACCACCACGATCAAAAACTACTTTTGTAATGCCCTTTTCTAATGCGCGGGCTGCGATTAACTTACCAACTTGGGCTGAGGCTTCGCAGTTAGCGCCAGAAGCTAAATTTGCTTTTAACTCTGCATCTAAAGTTGATGCTGCCACTAAAGTATGATGCTGAGTATCATCAATTACTTGGGCGTAAATATGTTGGTGAGAACGAAATACGGATAGGCGTGGGCGTTCGGGAGAGCCGTTTACCTTGCCACGAACGCGGCGGTGGCGGCGCTGTTTGGATTCTCTACGAGTAAGTTTCATGTTTATTTCTTACCTTTACCTCCGGTCTTACCAGCTTTGCGTCTGACTACTTCACCCGCATAGCGAATACCTTTACCTTTGTAGGGTTCTGGTGGTCGGACGGCACGAATCTTAGCGGCTGTATTACCGACTATTTCTTTGTCGTAACCACTAACGATGACGTTAGTGTTATTCTCTACGGCAAACTGAATACCATCTGGTGGCTCAATCTGTACTTGGTGACTGAAACCCATGTTTAACACCAGGTTGCGTCCTTGTACTTGGGCGCGATAACCAACCCCTTGAATTTCCAAACGACGTTGAAAACCTTGGGAAACTCCCTCTACCATGTTGGCTACCAATGTCCGGCTTAAACCGTGCATTTGGCGAGAGGTACGGGAATCATCTTTACGAACTACTTGTAAGGTTTCGCCTTCCTGGCTCACTGTTACTTGAACAGGTAAATCCCGTGAAAGCTCACCTTTGGGGCCTTTGACCACAACCTTAGTGCCATCAATTGTGATTTGCACTTTGGCGGGAATAGTAATTGGTCGTTTACCAATACGAGACATGATCTTTTGTCCTTTGTTATTTGTCCTTTGTTATTTGTCCTTTGTCCTTTGTCCTTTACTAATGACCAATGACTAATGACAAATGACTAATGACTACCAGACGTAGCAAAGTACTTCACCACCCAAATTCTGACGGCGAGCTTCACGGTCAGTCATAATGCCACTGGAGGTAGAAATAATGGCAATACCGATACCGCCTAATACTCTGGGTAGTTCTTTTCGGTTGGAATAAACACGTAAACCAGGTTTACTGATCCGTTTGAGGGCAGTAATCAAAGGCTGACGATTTTTCCCTTTGTATTTTAGGGCAATCACCAAGTGCCGTTTTACGCCTTCTTCGGCTTCTGTATATTCTGAAATGAATCCTTCTTCTTGTAGTACTTTGGCAATACTACGGGTCATTTTAGTGGCTGGCACTTGTGTTGTTTGATGCCTTGCCATATTGGCATTGCGGATGCGCGTCAGCATATCTGCAATTGTGTCGTTAGCCGCCATCGTTCCCTCTTTAGATGAACTTATTGATCGCGAAAGGGCATTCCCAATTCTTTGAGTAAAGCGCGGCCCTCTTCGTCATTTTTTGCTGTAGTAATAATCGAAATATCCAGACCACGAACTTGATCAATGCTATCGTATTCGACTTCTGGAAAGATTAGCTGTTCTCTTACGCCGAGAGTATAGTTACCACGGCCGTCAAAGCTTTTAGGGCTAATACCACGAAAGTCACGAATTCTTGGTAGTGTCAAGCTGATCAAGCGGTCGAGGAAAGCATACATTCTCTCGCCTCTGAGTGTGACCATAATCCCGACGGGCATACCTTGGCGAATTTTAAAGCCTGCGATCGCTTTTTTCGCTCTTGTCACTACGGGTTTTTGACCAGTAATGAGCGCAATTTCGTTGATAGAAGCTTCCAAAGCCTTAGCATTTTGTGCTGCTTCGCCCAAACCTCGGTTCACAGTTACCTTGACCAACTTCGGTACTTGATGAACGTTGGTGTATTGAAACTGATTTGTGAGTTTCGGGACGATTGTCTCTTGATATAAAGTTTTGAGTCTTGTTGTCGCCATAGTTTTTGTCCTGAGATCCCTGGGCTTGGTCAGGGAAGATTATAGAGGATGAAGATAAAATAAGTAATATTTATACTTCAGGCTTTCAGCTTCATCCTTAATCAATAATCTCGCCAGTTTTTTTGAGTTTTCGCACCTTCTTGCCTTCGGGGGTAAAGGTGTAGCAAACGCGACTAGCGACATTTTGTTTGGTGGAATAGAGCATCACGTTAGAACTGTGGATTGGGTACTCTTGAGTTACAATCCGTCCAGATTCCCCTTCTTGTTGGGGTTTAACGTGCTTGGTCTTAATGTTGACACCTTTAACAATGACTTTGCTCAGTTGGGGCAATGCTTTAATCACTTCGCCAACTTTGCCTTTGTCTTTGCCGGCAATTACTTGCACGGTGTCACCAGTTTTGACGTGCATTTTATAGAATACTTTTTCCTTTTGGATAGGCATTACAGCACCTCCGGAGCCAGAGAAACAATTTTAGTAAAGTTCTTGTCGCGGAGTTCCCGTGCTACTGGGCCAAATACCCGTGTACCTCTAGGATTACCTTCTTTATTGATGATCACGGCGGCGTTATCATCAAAGCGAATAGTCATACCGCTATCACGACGAATGTTATGGCGGGTGCGAACAATCACAGCTTCCACAACATCTGATTTTTTCACAGCCATGTTGGGGATGGCATCTTTGACAACAGCAATAATGCGATCGCCGATAAAACCGTAACGGCTATTACCAGCACCTAACACCCGGATACACATTAGTTTCCGTGCGCCACTGTTATCTGCCACATTTAAGTAAGTTTGGGGTTGAATCACAATTGGTCTCCCTTGTGCAGTTGTTAGTGAAGTAACAACTTATGAGTTTTTAGTGTTGAGGATTTCTGTGACTTGCCAGCGTTTGGTTTTGCTCAGGGGTCTGGTTTCTTGAATCCGCACGCGATCGCCCACTTTGCATTTGTTTTCTTCATCATGAGCTTTATAGCGGCGGGTTTTCACTACAATCTTGCCGTATTTGGGATGGGGAGCGCGGTTTTCGATGGCAACTACCACCGTTTTTTGCATTTTGTCGCTCACTACCAACCCAACTCGTTCTTTGATTGCCATAATCTCTTAGTTCTCTTCTTTAGGAGTTTGACTTGCTGCCCGTTTGCGCTCTCCCTCTACTGTCAACAGTTGGGCAAGGCGATGGCGAGCGTGGCGGAATTGGTGGGGTTTTTCTAGTTGTCTGGTTGCCTTTTGCAAGCGCAACTGAAACAGTTGTTTTTTAGTGGCGGCAATTTCCGCAGCTAATTGTTCGTCACTTAATTCTCTTGCTTCTGAAATCTTAGGAAGCGGCATAACCTACTCCTGCTCCTCTTCTATTTGAGGGCGCACAATAAATTTAGTTTTAATTGGCAGTTTGTATGCAGCTAGGCGCATAGCTTCACGGGCGATTTCTTCAGAAACCCCAGCGATTTCAAATAAAATCCGCCCTGGCTTCACTACTGCTACCCAAAACTCTGGATTACCTTTACCAGAACCCATCCGTGTTTCTGCTGGACGCATGGTTACAGGCTTATCTGGGAATATCCGAATCCAGATTTTACCACCCCGGCGGATATAACGTGTCATCGCCCGACGGGAAGCTTCGATTTGTCGAGAGGTAATCCAAGCTGGTTCTTGGGCTTGGAGGGCAAAATCGCCAAAGTTGAGGGTGCTACCCCGGTGGGCTAGACCCGCCATTCGCCCGCGCTGTTGTTTGCGGAATTTAGTTCTTCTAGGACTTAACATGATTTTTCATCTGTCGTTTGTCATTTGTCATTTGTCATTTGTCATTACTCAGGACTAATGACAAATAACGATTTAGCCTTCATTGGAACGGTCTTCAAACTGCTGACGACGGCGCTGTTGTTGACGGCGACGCGGCTCACGTTCGCGGGTGGCGGGTTGGGGTTGAGTTTCTTCCTGTCCAGGAATAATTTCTCCTTTAAATACCCACACTTTGATGCCCAAAATACCGTAAACGGTTTTGGCTGTGCAGTAAGCGTAGTCAATATCAGCCCGTAAGGTGTGTAGAGGTACTCTACCTTCGCGCGTCCATTCTGTCCGGGCAATTTCCGCACCGTTGAGCCGACCACTGACTTGAATTTTAATTCCTTGAATACCAGCACGTTGCGCCCGTTGAATTGCTTGGCGGACTACGCGACGGAAGGAAACCCGACGTTCTAATTGTTGGGCGATGTATTCCGAAATTAAGTAAGCATCGGCATCAACTCGTTGAACTTCGACGACGTTAATCCGAATCTGGCGAGTACCGCCTAATAAATCTTGCAGTCCAGTACGTAAGGATTCGATACCTTGTCCACCACGACCTACAACTACACCAGGGCGGGCTGTGCGTACTTCTAAATCAATTTGGTCTGCTTTGCGCTCAATTCTAACTTCGGAAATACCAGCGTTGTTTTGAGCGAGTCTACCCAGTTTTTGTTCGATGTAATTACGTAGTTTGTAATCTTCTTGTAAAAGTTCTGGATAGCGTTCAGGATCTGCGTACCACCGGGATTGGTGTTCTTGGGTAATTCCGAGGCGAAAGCCAACTGGATGAATTTTTTGTCCCACAAATGCTTCCTCTAAAGTTCTGGTAATTATTCCACAGTCTCACCAGCAGCTACAGCTACTGTGATGTGACATGTAGGTTTGCGAATTTGGTAAGCTCGACCTTGCGCTCTAGGTTGGAAACGTTTTAGGACTGGGCCTTGATCGGCATAAGCTTGAGTAATTACCAGTTGGGCGCGGTCTAGACCTGCATTGTGTTCAGCATTGGCGGCTGCGCTTCTAATTACTTTTAGTACTGGTTCACAAGCCCGATAAGGCATAAATTCCAGAATAATTAACGCTTCTCTGTAAGACCGCCCCCGAATTTGATCGAGTACGCGACGCACTTTAAAGGGAGACATGCGTATATAACGGGCGATCGCTTTTACTTCTGTAGTATTAGTTGCCATGTTTTTCTCCTTGTCGTTTGTCATTCGTCATCTGTCATTTGTCATTTGTCAGTTGCAAAGGACTAATGACAATAGACAAAGAACAAACTATCTACCCGCTTTTTTGTCACTTTTGCCATGACCCCTGTAGGTGCGTGTTGGGGCGAATTCTCCCAACTTATGACCTACCATCTGATCGCTGATAAACACGGGGACGTGTTGTCTACCATTGTGAACAGCGATCGTATGTCCCACCATCTGGGGCAGAATTGTTGAGGCTCTTGACCAAGTTTTAATGACTTGCTTTTCGTTTCTCTCGTTCAGCTTTTCAATTTTGCTGAGTAAGTGATCGGCAACGAAAGGCCCTTTTTTTAGTGAACGACCCATAGTTAAATTTTGGTTTTAGGATTTGGGCTTTTGGATTTATTTAGTTGGATTTTAGATAATTTCTCAATCTAAAATCCAAAATTTCAAATCTAAAATTTTAAGACTGACGACCACCACGACCGCGCTTAGAAGATTTACGACGACGGCGTACAATCAATCTACTGCTAGGTTTCTTGGGCTTGCGTGTCTTGGCTCCCAATGTTGGTTTACCCCAAGGTGTGACTGGGCCAGAACGACCAATGGGCGCTCTACCTTCACCACCACCATGTGGGTGATCAACTGGGTTCATGACGCTACCTCTAACTTTCGGGCGGCGACCTTTCCAGCGATTACGTCCAGCTTTACCTGCACTCAGGTTTCTAAAGTCCGTGTTGCCTACTTGCCCGATGGTAGCGTAGCATTCACGCCGCACCATCCGCACTTCCCCAGAAGGCAACTTGAGGGTGACATAATTACCTTCTTTCGCCACTACTTGCGCTGTCGCACCAGCAGCACGAACAATTTGACCACCCTTACCCGCAGTCAGTTCTACGTTATGTACGTTTGTACCTAAAGGAATGTTTGCCAGTGGTAAAGCATTACCATCTTCAATTGGAGACTCAGGGCCAGCCATTAAGGTTTTACCTACAGTCAAGCCATTCGGTTGCAGGATATAGCGTTTTTCCCCATCCTGATATTGCAGTAGGGCAATACGAGCGTTGCGGTTGGGATCGTACTCGATCGCTAACACTGTAGCGGGAATGTTACGCTTATCTCTTTTAAAATCAATAATTCGATAAAGTCTTTTATGGCCGCCACCGCGGCGACGGCTGGTTATCCGCCCTTGATTGTTGCGACCTTTGGCGCGATGGATGTACACCGTCAAAGACTTTTCTGGATCTTTTTTGGTAATTTCCGAAAAGTCGGAGATTGTAACTTGACGAGTACTGGGGGTATAAGGGCGATAAGAACGAGTACCCATTTTTTGTTAGACCTCTGGGAATAGAATCTGTCTAATCTTTTGTGCGTCCCCAGGTGAGACGGTGACAATAGCTTTCTTATATTGGGGCTTGTAGCCAATAAATTTGCCCACGCGACGTTTTTTCCGTGGCTGTGTAGCAGTGTTGATTTTGACTACTTTGACTTGAAACAAGTCTTCGATCGCTGCTTTAATATCTGGCTTGGTAGCTTTCAGAACTACTTCAAAAGTGTATTGATTCTGTTCCATCAGAATCGTTGCTTTTTCGGTGACAATCGGGCGACGCACCAAGTCAGGCAGATCACGGGGCGCAATCTTAGCCATTGTAGACCTCCTGAATTTTTTCTAATGCTGGTGCTGTAACCACAAGCTTGTCAGCGTGCAGCAAATCATAAACATTCAACTGATCTGCGGCAATAATTTTTAAGTTCTCGACGTTGCGTCCTGACAGATAAACGGTTTCGGCAATCTCAGACAAAATTAACAGTGTCTTTTGTTCTGGGCTTACTCCCCAACGCACTAAAGCTGCCAATAAATCTTTAGTTTTCGGACGAGAAAGTTCGTTGCTAAATTCTTCGACCACAATCAAATCATCAGCACGGCTCACGAAGGCTGTGCGTAATGCCAACCGCCGTTCTTTCCGGTTCATTTTCAGGTCGTAATCTCTGGGTTTAGGCCCAAAAATCACACCACCACCACGCCATAAGGGTGAACGAATCGAACCAGCACGAGCGCGACCTGTGCCTTTTTGCCGCCAAGGTTTGCGGCCACCACCTCTAACTTCTGCGCGAGTTTTTGTACTAGCGGTTCCTTGACGAGCATTGGTTGTTTGTCTAACCAAGGCACGATGTACAATATGGGCCGCTGTTTCTTCTTTGGCAACTCGCAAGTCGAACGTCTTTTGTCCGACTTCCTCTCCTTGCCAGTTTTTAACTACAGTCTCAACCATTTTTTTGTCCTTTGTCATTTGTCTTTTGTCATTAGTCCTTTGTCATTTGTCTTTAGCTAATAACCAATGACTAATGACCATTGACGATTGACTATTTACCAACTTTCTTTGCGGGTACAACACTCACTAAGGAACCTGGTTTACCAGGAATTGCACCTTTAATGAGTAATAAGTTGCGTTCTGCGTCTACACGCACAACTGTCAATTTACTAATGGTGACGCGGGTACCGCCCAAGCGCCCTGCCATTCTTTTTCCTGGATACACACGACCGGGTGTTGTACCAGCACCAATGGAACCGGGCGCTCTGTGGTTTTTAGAACCGTGAGACATTGGCCCGCGACCAAAGTTATTCCGCTTTTGGTTGCCTGCAAAACCGCGACCGATACTTGTACCAATTACATCTACGATTTGACCAGCAGTAAAAATATCTGCTTTGATTTCTTGACCTAATGTATATTCGCTGGAATTATCTATGCGAAACTCACTCAGGTGACGTAAAGCTGGCGCTGATGATTTGGCTAAGTGACCCAATACGGGTTTATTGAGAGCTTTTGGTTTAACTTCGCCATAACCAAGTTGAATGGCGGTATAACCGTCAGTTTGCTTTGTTTTGACTTGTGTAACAGTGCATGGCCCTGCTTGAACAACAGTGACAGGAATTGCTACTCCTGCCTCGTCAAATATTTGGGTCATGCCCAGCTTGGTGCCGAGAATACCTACAGACACAGTAACTGGTTCTCCTTTTTACTTACTGAGCAGATTCATCGGGATGTTCGGTGGTTTTCTGACTGAGGGAGGACGATCCTCAGTAATTTCCAGCAACTAATGTTGCTTTCTCTTATCCAGAAAACAAAAACCGTTCCCTAAATTTTGGTTGAATCCGTTTACCTGAATTCAGTTGCTTACTAGAACAGCCATGAGTTGCTTCCAAACGGATCACAAATCTCTGTTTTTAAGGCAATGCTCTAAAGCTTTGCTTTTCGTGCAGCAATGCTCTCGTCCAAGCAGTTGCTTAGGCACTTTTTGGAGGCTGCTTTTTTGGTGGCCTCCTTGTGGTAGAAGGACTTAAGTAGTTAATTACCACTCAGTATCCCTATAACTAAGGCTTTTGTACTACTACAGCACTAGTATTACAACTCAGTTTCTACGTTCAGGATTACCTTAAACTACTGTTCAAGGTTTTGCCTGGTTTATCCGGGTTACAGGAAAGAATCCAAATTGTATCCGGCTTATGGCTTTGATTACTTCGCCATAATTATATTTGGTGAACATCAAGGCTTTTTTAGTTTAGCAGTCTCTTGGTAGCTTGGCTTAACTTAATAACTTGATTCTGTTTAATCAGAGGTTAGATGTTACGCTCATACGACTCACCAGGGAAGGCTTTATTTTGCCGTTTGGTCACAATCTCACATTATAGATGAGGGGTGTGATGTTTGTCGAGTATTTTGTCAGGACTCACTCAATGGTTTTGAATAAGGTCACTTCGACTGCGCTCAGTGACCTGACCTGATTTAAAACCCTGACACTGTTCGGTTGACGCTCACGGCGCAGCCCTATGCCCTTTTACCCAGTCTCCACAGAAAATCTTGGTGTGTAAGTCCTGAGTAAGTTGCATATATCTATATTATTAGGTGAATAAAATAAGCTTTTAGAAGTGATTTGCTTTGTTGGGCAATACTTTGGCAAGTTTTGGACTAGTTGCTATCTGAAGACACCTTAAATATTTTACTTAACAGTAAATAATAGAGATATGTAAGTGGGATAGGATAAACGAAAATCTATGGCACTGATTACCACTGGCAATGGTTTAATCCGAGATTTGGAGAAATTTGGCGCTCTCGGTACGTACGTCCCTTTAGAGGGAGGTTTTGAAGGTCGATATCGCCGCCGACTGCGTGCTGCTGGCTATGTGACTTTAAATATAACTGCTAGGGGATTGGGCGATGTAGCGGCCTATCTTACTGGAGTTCACGGTGTGAGACCGCCTCACTTGGGTAAGAAAAGTACTGGTAGTGGTGCGGCTGTGGGTAGTGTCTACTATTTACCCCCAATTGTTAACTATCAGTTAGAACAGTTACCACCAAAATCTAAGGGTTTGGTGCTGTGGATCATTGAAGGGCATATTCTGTCTGATCAAGAAATTGAGTTTTTAGCAGAATTGCCGAAACTGGAACCCAAAGTCAAAGTAGTGGTGGAAAGAGGCGGTAGTCGTGCTTTCAAATGGAAGCCTTTGACAGCTACCTTCGCGGTTAGTTCTCAGGCTGTGTAATTTTTTCGATTACAACAAAGGCGATCGCATTTCTGATTTTACAGGTGCGATCGCCTTTGTTTTTCATGAGCAAAATAACTCCGGCTCGACGTGAAAAAACTGTCCTAAAACCTTGGCCTGTTCTTCTGTGATTTCTTGCTCTCCATCAAGTAACTTAGTCACTATCTCACTTGAACCCAGTACTTCCACCAAATCAGATGGCTGTAAATTTCGAGCATCCATCAAATGCAACAGTCTGGAACAAGAAGTTGAAGCATTAAGTTGATAGTACTTTTCTTCAAAATCTTCGATGAGTTTGACTAATAGTTCTAATAAGGTATCTTCTTCTGGACTCAAGTCAGGACGAGCCAGTAATTCTTCAACCACTGCCAAAAATATTATTATCACGACATTCTCCCTAAATGCACCGAATGTGAGGTTTGCAGCAGTTCTTTGCTGCAAACTGGTTGCTAACTATTTATCCTCCTCATCCTTGTCTTCGTCATTTTGCAAAAGCGCAACCACAGCTGCGACACTAAACTCCGAAAACTCGTGGTGAAATGAAGAATATGTGAGCGCAAGGTGGATTGAAGTTGCGCTTAAAGATCCAACAATCGCTAGTTTGAGGAATTTGATAAGCATTATTAAGTGCCTTTTTATTTGATGTATTGTCCAGGAAAAATAACCTGTCTACCTTTTCTCTACCCAAAAAACTAGCGCAAGCAAAATTCCTGATAACAACACGAAAACCAGCGCAAAAAACTTCGGAATTGTGCTTACATTGGTGGAAATTTGTGCAAAATTTTCTACAAAGCATCGACCGACCAGCAGCATGGCTCGGTTGGGGCTGATGCAAAATAGCGGTGCGTAGGAGCTTTAATTCCTATTGAACCTTTAAAAATAGTACGTACAATTATACGTAATCACTACTTTCATTAAATTAACTTGGCTGACAAGGTATAACCTATGGTTTTAGGCAATTTTGGCAATATTTACTCGGATGAGCTAATTACTGCCACTGAGTTAAATCGTCAGCCTGGGCGAGTTCTAGACAAAGCTTTAGAACGTCCGGTGACAATTACTCGCAATGATCATGCTTTTGCTTTGTTGCGTCGAGAGGAAGTAACTTCTTTGGTGAAGGTAGCTACTCAAAGTCAAGCTGTCTTTGAAGCATTAACTGTTGCTTTTTCTTTATTACTAGGGAAAGAAATCGGCTTTGAACATCCTTATGGATGGTTGAGTGTGTTTGATGCGGATGATTTGCAAGAGTTTATCAAGGAGCTAAGTGAAGCTTTTCGGTTGATAGATTCTTCAACTACAGCATGGGAGATGATTGAGGCGCTCATCCATGAATGGCATGAAAGTGCTATTGCTATATTTAGTCCTGAACTAGCAGCAGCTTTTAGTGCTGAAACTGATGAAATACCATTAACCAAACCATCTGCTCATAGTGCTGAGTAAGGGTATATGTCAGATAACCACGAAGAAAACCCCATAGTAGAAAATGTAGAGCCGCCTGAAGTGAAACTGACTGCCCCTGCATTATCTGAGAGAGAAAGCACTTGGTTGGTAGTAGCTAAAAATCGCCGAGTTAATCGGGACTGGGAAGCTTTAATGCAACGTTATCCAGAAAACTCTCTGCGCTGTTATGAGGATTTATGTTCTACACCAACAAGCAGACAGCCAGGACGTGTTTTTCCTTTGAAGGGTAAAACTTACAAAGGAGTATGGGAATATGAAGTCACAAAAGGAGACAGAGTATTTTACATTCCTGATGAGCAGCAATTGAAGGTTATTGTTTATTACGCTGGAAAGCACCCTAATATTGCACCTATACCGTAAACCTGCTGCGATCGCTTATCTTTTGGAGAAGTTGCGATCGTGTTGAAAAACACTGCGATCGCGCTTTAATGCTCGCTTCTCTCATTTTTTATGCCAAATTACTATTCAGCAGCTAAAGACCGTTCTATCGCACGTCTAATGTAACGCTGATAAGGAATACCTTCTTTCTTAGAAACAGATTTAACTTTTTCTAGCATCTCCTCAGACATCCGTATATTGACACTTTTATCTTTAGGCTTAAATTCAAAAGTTACTGGCTTGAAATTATCAGGAGTCAGATAATCTGACAAATCCTCTTCCAAGAGTGTCTCTATTTCTTCATCAGTTTTAAGTCTGGGGAAAGTTTTGTCCATATTTCTGTACCTCTGTGTCTCTCATATATCTGGCACTGATCGGTCTAATGAGTATTTCATCCTGTTTATTTCGGAGCGTAAAAGCCACAAAAATGTACTTTTGTTGGCTTGAAATCCCTATGGCTAAATACCTATCTTCATCCTGAGAATGTTTTATATCTGGTGCAATCAGAACACCCGATTGTTGAAATAGGTACTCAATTTCTTCTTTAGAAACACGATTCCAGCATTTGGCAGAGTTCCCTTCATCCCAATCAAAGCCATTTACACTTTCAAGCATAACTCTGAAATCTACATTTGTATATACAAATGTAGCAATATCTCAAACATTTCAAAAATTTGCTTTTTAAGCATTGAGGCGATCGCCCACTATATCGCTCTCCACTTCAATATATTTAGAAGCATTTTCTCTCTAGATAACTAATATCAAGCTAAAAGCTACTTTTTAGCAACTATTTAACTTCACATAAATAAAAAAATGTCTATTGTAAACATTTATATCAATTATGAGTGAGCAAATGGGTACTTTAAGGATCTGAGGGCTTTAGGGTACTAGTAGATTTATGAATCATGTATTGGATGCCGATCAAATCGGTTGGTTAATAGCGGGGGAAAATTTAGTCATCTCTTGTTGTTATTTCATTATTGGTAGTGTTATTGGTTATGGGGTTTGGCGTAATCGACAAGCAGGTGTTGACCCACTGGTAGTTACAGTGGCTGGGATTTTTTTAAGCTGCGCTTTTGGTCACGGCTTGCATGTAGTGGGAATGCTGGGTTTGGTTAATTCCCATTTTTGGCAAGCAATAGCGGATTTGTTGACAGTTGCGATCGCATTACGCTTTCTCAGTTTCTATAAAAGTTTTGATTTACTTGCTTGTTTCAGTCAGATATTCGCTTCAAAAATCGAACTAGAAAACAAGAATCAACTCTTGGAAACCGCGATGACAGAACTCAAGCAGATGCAAATGCAGTTAGTCCAACAAGAAAAGATGTCAAGTTTAGGACAATTAGTAGCTGGGGTTGCACATGAAATTAATAATCCGATTAACTTTATTCACGGTAACTTGACTTATGTTGAAGAATATGCTGATTATTTATTGAGCATTGTCAATGCTTACCAAGCGCATTTTCCGGTTTTACCCTTGCCCCTTCACAGGCTAATTGAAGAAGTTGATTTAGACTTTTTGCAAGAAGATTTACCAAAAATTTTAAATTCAATGAAAGCAGGAAGCGATCGCATCCGGCAAATTGTCATATCATTACGAAATTTCTCGCGCTTGGATGAAGCGGAACTGAAAGTGGTGAATATTCACGAAGGTATTGATAGTACTCTGATGATTTTGCATCACCGCCTGCAAGCAAAACCAGAGCGTCCAGAAATTAAGGTGATCAAAGATTATGCTAATTTGTCGGAAGTAGAGTGTTATCCGAGTTCACTCAATCAAGTGATGCTGAACATTCTCACAAATGCGATAGATACCCTAGAAGAGAAAATTACGCAAAAATCTCATTCAGAAATTCAAGATAATCCACCTCAAATTACAGTCAAAACTTCTTTGACGGCAGACAAATGGGTAGAAATCACGATCGAAGATAATGGAGTGGGGATTCCTGAACAGCTTCAGCCAAGAATTTTTGACCCATTTTTCACAACAAAACCCGTAGGTAAGGGTACAGGAATTAGTATGTCAATTAGTCATCAGATAATTGTCGAAAGACATCATGGCAAATTGACCTGTCTTTCCACCTTTGGTCAAGGAACAGCGTTTGTGATTCAAATTCCGTTGAAACAAAACGCCTATGCGCTTGTTTAAAGTTATGCTTGTGGTAAAAATACAAAGTTTTGTTGGCTTTGGAAATTGATATGCGATATGAAGACCATCCATCATTTTATGCGCGTGTCTTCGCCAGAGTTTTAGGATGTCTACTTCCTGGCGAAATTACCATTATTCTCTTTCCTGGACATGGGTTAGTGCGAACAGAAGCAATCCCAACGCAGCTAATTCCTGAAAACTTGAGAATGCCCAATAGTGAATTTTATGTGTTATTTAAACATCCTGGGCGCGAAATGATCCGAATTTTGCAAATTGACGAATTTTGTCCAGAAATTGATATAGAGCAGTAGCCAAGTTGCTTCGGAATCGATAAATAATCAGACTTAGACACCACAAAGCTTTTACCCCTGTCACCTGTAACCTATTACCTGTCCCCTGCTATAAGTCAGAATTGAGGCTCAAATTGTTTTAAATTGCAAATAACAGCTTGTTTAGATAGCAGGTGAACGGTTATAGGATGAGATGACAGTGATCTTATCTACCTTTTATCAGTTCAGATTGGTTTTAGATTCATATTTGGGCGATCGCTAGTTGGTGTTATGGGTGCGATCGCTCAATTTTTATGATTCAATGGCGATCGTGCTTTGTTGAATATCAGCCTTTTAACTGGCTATTCTATGGCAAAACCGTTATTTCTCTTGATTGATAGCCAATTTACGGTGGATAGATTCGAGATAGAGAACATAATAAGTTTCGATAAATTGCAAGTATCCAGTCGTATAAGTACTGGGGTTACAGTATTAAAAATGTTATTTATTTGAGATTGTTAGACAAAGAAATATACTGAGAAAACAGCCCAAAATAGGAGGATAAAGTTTATTCTAAATTTGCTTAATACACAAAATAATTTATACATTCTATGGAACTTATTACTTATGCTAGAGAAGTCGGCAATAAGTATAAGAACATGAACAGAATCTGGCGTATTTTAATGGTTTCTAGCTTGGTTGGATTGGGTACTTTAGTTAATGCTAAAGCCCAAGCAGCTTCTTTTGAAATCGACTCTACCTACACTTTTTTGAAAACCCAGTCTGATACAACTTATTACAATAATGTTCAGACAATTGCAGGTAATACTAAAGCCATCTCTTTAGCTGATTTAGGTCTTGAAGCTGGAAGCACAATTCGTTTAAGTACTTCTGGTGCATTTAACTGGAGTGTTTGGAACCCTGGACAAAGAAACGATATGATTGGGGTCTTCAGTGCTTCGGATACATTGCTTGATTCTTCTTTTCAACAACGTGTAGCTGATGCTATTAGCCTTGATGCTGAAGATGCCAGTAAGTATGCCTATACAGACGCAAACTGGACTTCTAACACTTTATTTGACACCACTAATCAAGCAGGTTCTACTTACGACGGCTCAAAAGGTGCTTATATGTGTAATGGAGCAACTTTAAGTGATGTTAATAGAACTTGCGGTCAAAAAACATTGTTTGATGGTGTATTCGGAATCTTAGGCGAGATGACAATTAAGATTCCCACCAACGCGAAGTTTTTATTCCTGGCGGTTAACGATATTTTCTATAGTGACAACACTGAAAAAATGTTAGTTGATATCACTAATACAGAATCTGTCAATACAGTAGCCAGCGCCAAATATGTAAATGAGACAACTTCTGTTCCTGAACCAAGCGCAGTTGTTGGCATTGCAGCTACACTTGCATTGGGTTTAAGAATGAAGTCTAAAAAACAGGTGGCTAATTAATTTCCTGGACAGAATTCAGAATCATGAATAAATCAAGGGTCTGCTAGATATAAATTTGAATATTCTCATCATATTATTCATCAAACTCTGAGCAATTTTGACTTCGGGATTCTGGATTCTTGTACTTTATTGCAGATTTTATTAGTAAAGGAGAAATATTTAATTTAGGGAAAAATATTTATCAATTCTCAAACTGTTTGATTTACTGGATTAATTTTTTGGCGATCGCTATTCTGAATTACAGATGCGGCCGCCTTTTTTATTGATGGTTATTAAGCTATTTCATCAAGTTTAAACCTAAAAATAAAGCCGCAATAGTTCCTGACACTGAAATTTCACCTTGATAGATTTTATCTAACACTTCCGCTACAGGAATTAAAATTACTTCAATTTCTTCTGTAATATCTAAATTCTGTTCCCCAACTTTTATAACATTCTCAGCTAAAAATAAATGTATGCGGTTAGTATCTTTGCTGGGTTTATCATAAAAAACAGTGACTTTTTTAACTTGTTGAGCTAGATAACCAGTTTCTTCTTGTAATTCTCGGATGGCGGCGATTTCCGCACTTTCTTGGGTGGGGTCAAAATGTCCGGCTGGTAATTCGATAAAAAAATCGGCGACTGCGTGTCGGTATTGGCGGACGAAAACAATTTCTTGATTACTGGTAATTGGCAAAATAATGGCAATTTCTGGTTTAATACTGACAAAATAATCATCAATCACCTTGCCGTTAGGTAATTCGATTTTATCTTGCCTGACTTTGCACCAAGGATGGTTTAATACCATTTCTGATTGCAAGATTTTCCATTTCTTGAGATTGCTCATAGATGCTAATTAATAAATGTAAAAAAGTATAACAGATGTAGAAAATCGGCTAAAATCACTTAAACTATTTTCTGCCCTAGCCATCATAGAGCAGTCTTATTTGAGAATGAAGAAAAGAGACAAGGTAGACAAGGTAGACAAGGTAGTCCCGATGAAACAAACTTCATAGCCAAGTATGAAAGTGGGACTAGCATTTTTACTCAGCACTCAGCACTTTCAGGTCAGAGAGATGTTTGTATATCGTTTAGGATTGCTATAGAGCAGACTTATGCAAGTAGAAGTCAAGGTATTTACTGTCAATAAACGATTTCCCTTAACTATTAGTCGGGGGACAACTGCACAGACAACAAATGTCTGGGTAAAAATTTCGCAAGATGGCGTTGAGGGCTGGGGTGAAGCATCACCGTTTGGGGTGGGGAATCATGCTCAAAAAACCGAGCAAATCAAAGATGCGATCGCTCAAGTTATACCATTATTAACAACTTTCAGCCCATTGCAGAGACAGCAAGTTGAGCAGTTGTTAATTCAACAGCAAATTCCTTCATCGGCGCGGGCGGCTGTAGATATGGCAATGCACGATTGGTTGGGTAAGTTTGTTGGTTTACCGCTGTGGCAGATTTGGGGATGCGATCGCAATCTCATTGTCCCGACTTCGGTAACTATTGGCATAAATTCACCAGAGGGCGCTAGGGCGAGGGCGCGGGACTGGTTAAATTATCTGGATGTGCGGCTGTTCAAGGTGAAATTAGGTAGCCCCGATGGTATTGAGGCAGATCAGCAAATGCTATTAGCAGTCCAACAAGAAGCACCAAATCTAGAATTTTTTGTGGATGCAAATGGTGGTTGGAGTTTGCCAGATGCAATTAAGATGTGTCATTGGCTGGCTGATTTAGGTGTAAAGTATGTAGAACAGCCACTAGCAAGGGGTCAGGAAGAAAGTTTAGCCAAACTCAAACAAGAGTCACCCCTACCGATTTTTGTTGATGAAAGTTGCTTTACTAGCGTTGATATTCCCCATTTGGCAAACTACGTGGATGGAATTAATATCAAACTGATGAAGTCAGGGGGCTTAACCGAAGCATTGCGAATGGTACACACAGCGCGGGCTTACAATTTACAAGTGATGTTTGGCTGCTATTCTGACAGTTCACTCGCTAACACAGCCGCAGCACAATTAGCACCACTCGCTGATTATTTAGATTTAGATAGTCACCTCAACTTAGTTGATGACCCATTTATGGGTGCATTAGTAGTAGAAGGAAAAGTTTTACCAAACGATTTACCAGGCTTGGGGGTACAATACAGTGCGTTTGCCGCTTAATCAACGAATCGCTATTCTGCTGCATGAAGGAACTACAGGAACACAGGGCAAAACCGGGTTGGCAATTTTACGCTACAGTGAAGCCCCGATTGTCGCAGTAATTGATAAGGTAAGTGCTGGTAAGTCTTTGCCAGAATTAACAGGTATCAAGCGTGATGTGCCGATTGTAGAATCTGTCACCGCAGCTTTAGCATATAAACCCGAAGTATTGGTAATTGGAATTGCGCCCAAAGGTGGTGCTGTACCTGATGATTATTGGATAGAAATTAAAAATGCCCTAGCGGCTGGGATGTCTTTGGTGAATGGGTTACACACACCATTGGCGACGATGGCAGAGTTAAATGCCATTCTCAAACCAGGACAGTTAATTTGGGATGTCCGCAAAGAACCACCAAATATAGAAGTGGCGAGTGGGATGGCGCGGACGCTTCCTTGTCGCCGGGTGTTGACGGTGGGAACAGATATGGCGATTGGGAAAATGTCTACTAGTTTAGAATTACACTGGGCGGCAAAGTTACGGGGTTGGCGTTCTAAGTTTATCGCTACAGGTCAAACTGGTTTGATGTTAGAAGGTGATGGTATCGCTTTAGATGCTGTCCGTGTAGATTTTGCGGCTGGTGCTGTGGAACAAATAGTGATGCGCTATGGCAAAAACTATGACATTCTGCACATTGAAGGACAAGGTTCGCTGTTACATCCTGGTTCTACTGCTACCTTGCCTTTGATTCGCGGTTCCCAACCTACACAACTAGTATTAGTACATCGGGCAGGACAAACTCATAACCGGAATAATCCCCATGTCCCGATTCCGCCGTTAATGAAAGTGATTCAAATGTATGAATCTGTAGCGAGTGCGGGTGGTGCTTTTGGGAAAGTGCCTGTGGTGGGTATAGCGTTGAATACTGCACATTTAAATGAGTTTGCAGCCCAAGAAGCGATCGCCCAAACTACCGCCGAAACCGGTTTAGCTTGCACTGATCCGGTGCGGTTTGGGGCTGGGTTGTTGTTAGATGCAGTCATGCGAAGTGACGTGTGAAGTAAGGTGCGTGACATTTTATTCACGCATCCTACAAAATTGGCGATCGCACCGCACCCAACCTACGAAATTCTGCTACCGAAGTCTGAAATTTCACACTTCAGACTTTTTTAAACCTCCGGGGGCTTCAACATTCGCCAAATTTCCCCATCAATCTGCACCAAATACTCAGGCTCCAACTCACCAATTTTACGAATAATTCGCTTAGGATCGATCGCTCGCATCTGAAAAACCATTGCTACCGAAAGCAATGTCAAACCATTCAGCACTGATGGCTCAATCCTTACAGTAAATGGAAACCTTGATGCCCCCAAGGAAGAAGTAACTGGGACAATCATTAACATGGGCGAAACCGCAATGTCTGTTTGAACAGCGATCGCTGGGCGATTACCTTGTTCTTCTCGTTTATCTGAATCTGGTAAACTTAACGCGATGTGCGACTTATTGTTTCGTTACACAAGTTCGGTGTATGAATGATTAAAAAGAAAATTCCCACAATCCGCACTGGAGCGAGAAAATCGTTACAAATGAGTGGAATGA